>CAZDRS010000207.1:0-4555 GCA_964507585.1 uncultured Dechloromonas sp. | reverse complement strand
GCCGCATGACGGTTGGCTGCAAAACGTTGAATCGGAAGGGCATGATACCATTTCGCCTTGCTTTTACGCTTTCCGTGAATACCCCATGAGCCGCTTCTGGAGCCAGGTCGTCCGCGACCTCACACCCTACGTCCCGGGCGAGCAGCCCAAGATCGCCAACCTGATCAAGCTGAACACCAACGAGAACCCCTACCCGCCATCGCCCAAGGTGCTGGCGGCGATCCAGGCGGAACTTGGCGGCGATGCGGCACGCCTGCGCCTCTACCCTGACCCGAACGCCGACCTGCTCAAGGCTGCCGTCGCCCAAACCCATGGCGTCGACACCAAGCAGGTTTTTGTCGGCAATGGCTCGGACGAGGTGCTGGCCCACATCTTCATGGCCCTGCTCAAGCACGACGCGCCCATCCTGTTCCCCGACATCACCTACAGCTTCTACCCGGTGTATTGCGGGCTGTACGGCGTCGATTACCAAACCGTGCCGCTGGCCGCCGATTTTTCGATCACCCCGGCCGACTATCTCGGCAAACCGAACGGCGGCATCATCTTCCCCAACCCGAACGCTCCGACCGGCCGCCTGCTGGCCCTGGATGCCATCGAGCAGATCGCCCGGGGCAACCCGGATTCGCTGGTCGTCATCGATGAAGCCTATGTCGATTTCGGTGGCGACACAGCCATCAAGCTGGTCAATCGCTACGACAACCTGCTGGTCGTACACACCTTGTCGAAATCGCGTTCGCTGGCCGGCTTGCGCGTCGGTTTCGCCATCGGCCATCCCGACCTGATCGAGGCACTGGAGCGGGTCAAGAACAGTTTCAACTCCTATCCGCTCGACCGCCTGTCTATCGTCGGCGCCGTTGCCGCTATCGAGGATGAAGCCCATTTCACCGAATGCTGCCGCAAGGTCATCGCCACCCGCGAAGCACTGACCGCCAACCTGGCCGCCCTCGGCTTCGACGTCCTACCCTCGGCCGCCAACTTCATCTTTGCCCGCCATCCGCAGCGTGATGCGGCCGAACTGGCCAAGGCCCTGCGCGAGCGCAGCATCATCGTCCGCCACTTCAAGCTGCCGCGCATCGATCAGTTCCTGCGCATCACCGTCGGCACCGATGCCGAATGCCAGGCCCTGGCCACCGCACTGCGCGAGATCCTGGCATGAGCACGCCGGAAATCGTCTGGCGGCGCCCGGACAGCACCATTGTCGCGTGCACCGAGAAAATCAAGGTACTCAGCGAAAACCTTGAAGAACTGCGCCAGATGGCGCAGGACGCCTTCGAGGACGCCCTGTTGATGGAATGCGCGGAAAGCCAGATTCGGGCAGTCTTCCAGGAAATGATCGCCGGCCTGGAAAATCCCTACCGCGACGCTTGACCGCCCCGGCGTGAAATCCTTGACAGGAAGACGGCCTTAGCTTTTGCTATTGTGGATCTTCCACTATGCATGACCCAAGCCCGATTCCGCCATGAAAAATTCTGCGGCAAATTCCGAACTGGCGATGGCCAACCCGAGCGATGGCGGCATCGCCGGCCTGTGGCGCAACCTCTCCTACTGCTGGCGAGATCCGGATGCGCCCCCGGACACGGCAAACGCCCATCGCAGCCGGCAACGCCAAGCCTTGCTGCAACAGGCCCCGGTCACCGCCTTCGACTGCGCTGCCTGTTCACTGATCGACATCATCATCTTCTGGCACGATGCCAGCCACCAGTTCCTGCTCGCATGGTGCGGACTGGTCTGGCTCTTGTCAGTAATCAGCGTTGCCATCTGGGCCCGTTACCGTAACGAAACGGACGCTACCCGGTGCGCCTTCGCGGCACGCAGCCAGACGACGGTCATCGCCATATCCGGTGCGCTTTTCGCCTTCATGCTGGCCTATTTGATCGATCTGACCGACCTGACCGGGAAGATTCTGCTCACCGCCTTTTTTGGCACGACCATGGCCCACGGCGCCTTCCACAATGCCCGCTGGCCCTGGGCCGGCGCACTGTGGGGGCTGGGCATGGCCGTCGTCGGCGGGACGACCCTCCTCTATTTCTACGGCGAACGCTACCAATACCTGGCCCTGCTTGCCGGGCTCTACAGCCTGTCCATCGTCGTCTCGGTACTGATCACCTCCCGGCTTTTCGTCCGCAGCCTGATCCTGGAAAGCGAAAGCAACCGGCAAAAGGAACTGATCGGCCTGTTGCTCGACGACTTCGAAGCGGGCGCCAGCGATTGGCTGTGGGAAACTGACCACCGAGGCGAACTGCGCCACATTTCACCGCGAATGGCGAGCGTACTCGGTCAGACGGCCGAGACCTTACAGGGAAGATCCATCGTCGCAGTCCTGCAGGCCGCCTTGGGGAATGAAGCGCAGGATCGCAAACACCTGCTCAACTTCGAGGCCGCCTTGCAAGCCGGCAATACCTTCCGGGATATCGAACTGCCGCTCGCCCCGAACGGCAACCTTCGCTGGTGGGCCCTCAGCGGCAAGCCCCTGCTCGATGCGGCGGGCCACATCGGCGGCTGGCGCGGCGTGGCCACCGAATTCACTGCGGAAAGGCAGCGCCAGCAGACCGAGCGCGAATTGCAGGCCAGCCGCGAGGCAGCGGCCCGGATTGCCGGCGAGCTCGATGCCGCGCGGCGTATCCAGATTGGCCTGCTCCCGCCGCTGGCCGAGACCTTCGCCGGCGAAACCCGCTTCTCGGTTGCCGCCATCCTGGAGCCCGCCCGCGAGATTGGCGGCGACTATTACGAGTGTTTCAAGCTCGACGAACGGCGCATCTGCCTGGCTGTCGCCGACGTATCCGGCAAGGGTGTCCCGGCCAGCCTGTTCATGGCCATGACCAAGGCCCTGATCACCAGCATGGCCCAGTACACCAACGACCTGGGCCAAACGGTCAGCGACGTGGCTCGCGAACTGGATCGCAACAACCCGGAAATGCTGTTCGTCACCGCCTTCATCGCAGTGCTCGACATCGACACTGGCCAGCTGGACTTCGTTTCCGCCGGGCACGACGCGCCCATCCTGATGCGCGACGGGGAAGCAACACGCATTGAACTGGGCGAGGCCCTCGGGCCGCCGATGTGCAGCCTGCCGGGCTACGCATTCCGGCAGGACAGCATGACCTTGAACCAGGACGATGCGCTCTGCCTCTACACCGACGGGATTACCGAAGCGAGCAACGGTTCGGCGATATTCGGCCCTCTCCGCACCTGCGAAACGCTGGCCTCGCTACCGCCTGGGCTGCCCGTTTCCAGCTCGGCGCGCGTCCTGCGCGACCGGGTGCGCGATTTCGAGGCCGGCCTGGCGCCAGCCGACGACCTGACCATCCTGATCCTGCGCTGGCACGGCCCGCAAAGCGGCAATCGGCCTGCGCCGCCGCCCGGGCCCTGAATTACAGCCAGCCGCAGCCGCCGATCAGCGCCCCCAGCCCGATATACCAGAGCGGGTGCAGCTTGAAGCGCAGGTTGGCGAGCAAGGTCGCGGCGACGAGCAGCCATGCGGCCCAGCCGAATTGCGCGGCCTGTGCGATCAGCGTGGCACCGGAGAAGATCAGGCCGACCGCCAGCGGCGACACCCCAAGGCTGATCGCCTTCTGCCAGCGCTTGCCGGCAAAACTCTCCCAACGGTCGATCAACAGGTAGATCAGCACGCTCATCGGCAGGCACATGGCCGTCGTTGCCGCCAGGGCCCCGGCCAGGCCGGCGATTTCCCAGCCGATCAGCGTCACCACCAGCACATTCGGCCCGGGCGCCGCCTGGGCAATGGCGTAGAGGTGGGTGAAGGTCGCGTTGTCCAGCCAGTGGTGGTTTTCGACCACGACGCGATGCATTTCGGGCAACAAGGCGGTAGCGCCACCGAAAGCGACGCCCGAGAGCAGGACAAATTCAAGAAAAAGCTGGAGGACGATCATTTCCGCCCCAACTTCCAATAAGCAACGCCCCCGGACAGCAGCAAGCCCCCCACCATGACCAGCGGCATCGGCCAGCGCAACCAGGCGATGGCGGCAACGACGAGAATCGTGAAGGGCAGGAAAGCCGCCTTGTCCTTGATCGCCGCCCCCATGCGCCAGGCCATGGCGAAGAGCAGGCCGCAACCGACGGCGGCAATGCCGCGCAGCATGCCCTGCACCAGCGGCAGGCTGCCGTAGGCATCGTAGAGCATGGCCAGCAGCAATACGATGGCGAACGGCCCGGCGAGCAGTCCGACCGGGGCAACGACGGCACCGGACAACCCCTGGTAGCGTTTGCCGATCACCACCGCCAAGTTGATGACATTGGGCCCGGGCAGGAACTGACACAGACCGAGTTGCGCGTTAAATTCCTCGGCACTCATCCAGCCGCGCTCTTCGACCAGCATGCGCCGGGCGAAAGGCAACACACCGCCGAAGCCGGACAGCCCAACCGACGAGAAGGCCAAAAAAAGCGCCCGGAGATCCGGGCGGCTTTTGGATTCGATAGCGGTACCGCTCAAGGGCCTAGCTTTCCAGCCGGAATTCCGCCGACTTGGCGTGCGCCGGCAAGCCTTCGCCCTGCGCCAGCGTCGAGGCAATCCGGCCCAGCGTCTGCGCGCCGGCCT
>CAZDRS010000206.1:0-4557 GCA_964507585.1 uncultured Dechloromonas sp. | reverse complement strand
AACTACATCAGCCGCAACTACGGCATGATGATCGGCGAGAACACCGCCGAGAACATCAAGAAGACCATCGGTTCCGCCTTCCCGGGCGCCGAGGTCAAGGAAATGGAAGTTTCCGGCATCAACAAGGCCGAAGGCATCCCGCGCAAGTTCACGATTTCCTCCAACGAAATCCTCGAAGCGCTGACCGATCCGCTCAACCAGATCGTTTCCGCCGTGAAGTCCGCGCTGGAAAAGACCCCGCCGGAACTGGGCGCCGACATTGCCGAAAAGGGCATGGTGCTGACCGGCGGCGGCGCACTGCTGCGCGACCTCGACCGTCTGCTGATGGAAGAAACCGGCCTGCCGGTCATCGTCGCCGACGAGCCGCTGACCTGCGTTGCCCGCGGTTGCGGCATGGCGCTGGAAAAGATGGACAAGCTGGGCAGCATTTTTGCCTCGGACTAAGTCTTGATTTCAGCCGGGGAAGATTGAGCGATGGCTGGCATCGACCACGCGCCGCCACCATTCTTCAAGCGAGGGCCAGCACCGCTGGCCCTTCTGACTTTCTACATCGCCGTTTCGCTGGCGATCTTCGTTGTCGACCTGCGTTTCAAGAGCCTCGACCTGTTGCGCCAGAGCGTTGCACTGGTCGTCGACCCGGTGCAGCGCGTGGCGCAGACGCCGGGCAGCCTGGTGGACTACGCCGGGCAGTACCTGCAGGGCATGCGCTCGCTGCAGCTGGAAAACGATGAACTGAAGCACGCCAAGCTGAACACCGCCCCCGACCTGCAGCGGCTGGCCCAACTGGAAGCCGAAAACACGCGCCTGCGCAAGCTGCTCGACGTAAAGGAACGGGAAAAGGCCAACGGGCAGGTTGCCCAGATCCTGTACACCGCCCGCGACCCGTTCTCGCGCAAGGTCATTGTGGACAAGGGCCAGCAGGCTGACATTACCGCCGGTTTGCCAGCCATCGACGAAGCCGGCGTCGTCGGCCAGGTGACGCGGGTCTTTCCGTTCTCGGCCGAGATCACGCTGATCACCGACAAGGATCAGGTCGTGCCGGTGCAGGTTGTACGCACTGGCCAGCGCTCGGTCGTCTTCGGGCTCGGCAACGGCCAGCTCGAATTGCGCTACATGCCGGCCAACGCCGATATCCAGATCGGCGACCTGCTGGTCACCTCGGGCCTGGACGACATCTACCTGCCCGGATTCCCAGTCGCCAAGGTGGTCAATATCGAGCGCGACAGCGCCTATTCCTTTGCCCGCATCTTCTGTGTGCCGATTGCCGGCGTCGAAAACTTTGGTGAGGTGATGATCCTCGCCCCGCGCCAGGCGCGCCCAGAACGTCCGCCAGAAGGCGCCAGCCGCGCCGCCGGCAACGATGGTCAGCGGGTCAAGAAAAAACGGATGGCCAAGAACTGATGCAACCGACCTTCACCTCGTCCCGCATCCTGCTGCCTGTTCGTCCGTGGTTCATCTTCCTGAGCCTGATCGGCGCCGCTGCGCTCAATTTCCTGCCCACCGCCCACTGGCCGGGCATGCCGGACTGGGTGGCGCTGGTACTGTGCTTCTGGAGCGTGCGTGAATTCCGCCGCGTCGGCATGGGCTGGGGCTTCGTGCTCGGCCTGCTGATGGACGTTGCCGATGGCGCCGTACTCGGCCAGCATTGCTTTGCCTACGTGCTGCTCGCCTATGTCGCCTCGTCGCTGTCGCGGCGCATCCTGTGGTTTCCGCTGGCCCAGCAGGCCTTGCAGATCATGCCGCTGCTGATCGGCACGCAGGTCGTCCAGGCCCTGATGCGCCTGGCTGTCGGCGCGGACTTCCCGGGCTGGGGTTACTTCTTGGGCCCCTTCGTGGCCACGCTGCTGTGGATTCCGGCCACTTTCGTCCTGCTGCTGCCGCAATACCGGCCGGTCGAGCAGGATCCGAACCGTCCGATCTGAGGCTGATCGCGCGTGGGTGCCTTCAACAATCCGGAAGCCGATCTCGACCGCTTTCGCTTCCGACTCGGCTTCGCTGCCGTCTTCGTCCTCGTCTGCTTCGGTATTTTGATCGGGCGCTTCGTCTGGCTGCAGGTCATTCAGCACGATTTCTACCAGACCCGTGCCGAAGACAACCGCATTGCGCTGATCCCCATCGTTCCCAACCGTGGGGTGATCACCGACCGCAACGGTGTCGTACTGGCGCACAATTACTCGGCATTCACGCTCGAAATCACCCCGTCGCAGGCTGGCGACCTGGAGGAAACCATCAATGCGCTGTCCGATGTCATCGATATCCAGCCCAAGGATCGCAAGCGTTTCAAGCGCCTGATGGACGAGGCCAAGAATTTCGAATCCATCCCGATCCGTACCCGCCTGACCGATGGCGAGGTAGCCAAATTCTCGGCCCACCGCTACCGCTTCCCTGGCGTCGAGGTCAAGGCGCGCCTGTTCCGCCAATACCCGCTCGGGCCGATTGCCTCGCACGCCATCGGCTACATCGGCCGGATTACCGACCGCGATCTGAAGTGGATCGAGGACGCTGAGAAACAGGCCAATTACAAGGGCACCGATCACATCGGCAAGACTGGCCTGGAGCAGCACTACGAATTCGAATTGCATGGCGAAACCGGCTACGAGGAAGTCGAGATCGACGCCGGCGGCCGCGCCTTGCGCAGCCTGAAGCGCATCCCGCCGGTTTCCGGCAACAACCTGGCGCTGACCCTGGACTCCAAGCTGCAGCAAATCACCGAGCAGGCCTTCGGCGACCGCAAGGGTGCGCTGGTCGCCATCGAGCCATCGACTGGCGGTATCCTGGCCCTGGTTTCCAACCCGACCTACGATCCCAACCTGTTCGTCGACGGCATCACGCCGGAAAACTGGAAGGAACTGAACGACCACCCGAGCAAGCCGATGGTGAACCGGGCGATCAACGGCGCCTACCCGCCGGGCTCGACCTTCAAGCCCTTCATGGCGCTGGCCGCGCTGGAAATGGGTAAGCGCACGCCGAACCAGGCGATCAGCGACCCCGGCTACTTCAATTTCGGCAACCACCAGTTCCGCGACGACAAGAAGGGCGGCCACGGCAGCGTGGACATGTACAAGTCCATCGTCCATTCCTGCGATACCTATTACTACATGCTGGCCAACGACATGGGGATCGACAACATCGCCAAGTTCATGGGCTCGCTGGGCCTGGGGCAGCGCACCGGCGTCGACCTGGGCAAGGACGACTCGGGCGAATCGAAGGGGGTTCTGCCGTCGCAGGAATGGAAGAAACAGCGCTTCAAGCGTCCCGAGCAACAAAAGTGGTACGCCGGCGAGACCATCTCGATCGGCATCGGCCAGGGCTACAACGCCTATACGCCCATCCAGCTCGCTTCGGCGGTTGCCACGCTGGCCAACAATGGCGTCATGTTCAAGCCGCACCTGGTGCGCCACATCGTCGACACCCGGAGCGGCGAGAAGCGCCCGATCGAGCCGCAGCCGATCCGCGACCTGCATCTCAAACAGCAGAACGTCGAAGTGATCAAGCGCGCCATGGTCGGCGTAAACAAGGAAGGTACCGGTGCCCGGGCCTTTGCCGGTGCTCCTTACGAAGCGGCCGGCAAGACCGGCACGGCGCAGGTCTTCTCGCTGAAAGGCGCCCAGTACAAGGAGGGCGGCGTCAAGAAGGAATTGCGCGACCACGCCCTGTTCATCGCCTACGCGCCGGCCAACGATCCGAAGATCGCCCTCGCCGTGCTGGTCGAGAACGGCGGTTTCGGTGCCCAATCGGCCGCGCCGATCGCCCGCATGGTCATCGACTACTACCTGCTCGGCAAACTGCCGGCTGGCGCGGCCAAGGACGACCCGGCCGCCATCGAGGAGGACAGCGAGGAATGATCGACGTCGTTGGCACCCTGCGGCGCGGCTGGCACCAGTTGATCGCCCATATCGACTTCCCGCTGCTCTTCATCACCCTGGCGATCATGGTCGTCGGCCTGGCCACGGTACATTCGGCCACTTTCGACGGCAATCAGCGCATCTTCGCGCAGATGGGCAACATGGGAGTCGCCATGGTCATCATGTGGTTCGTTTCGCGCCTGCCGCCGCAGAAGCTGATGAACTTCGCCATTCCGCTCTACGTCATCGGGATTGTGCTGCTCGTCGCCGTCTTCCTGTTCGGTATCAAGGTCAACGGCGCCCGGCGCTGGCTGCCTTTGGGCTTCACCCGCATCCAGCCGTCGGAAATTATGAAGATCGCCATGCCGCTGATGCTGGCCTGGTACTTCCAGAGGTACGAAGCAACACTCAAGGCCAAGCACTACGCCATTGCCGCCATGCTGCTGCTCGTGCCCTTCGCGCTGATCGCCAAGCAACCCGACCTCGGCACCGCCCTGCTCGTCGGCTCGGCCGGTTTCTACGTCATTTTCTTCGCCGGGCTGCCGTGGAAGGTCATCCTCGGCCTGCTCGTCGCGGCCGGTTCGGCCGCCCCGATACTGTGGAACATGATGCACGACTACCAGCGCAAGCGCATCCTGACCCTGCTCGACCCGACCACCGACCCGCTCGGTGCCGGCTACCACATCATCCAGGCGACCATCGCCATCGGTTC
>CAZDRS010000205.1:0-4564 GCA_964507585.1 uncultured Dechloromonas sp. | reverse complement strand
CCTAGCGAACGTTGATTTCGACGCGCCGATTTTTCGGTTCATCGACATCGTCGGCCGTTGGCACCAGCGGGTCGCGCTCACCGCGACCGACGGCTTCGATCTTTTCTGCCGCTACGCCGGATTCAACCAACAGATTGGCAATGCCCTGTGCCCGTTTGAGCGACAGTTTGTCGTTGCCTTCGGCATTGCCGACACGGTCGGTGTGCCCGATCACCAGAACCTCGGACGCGGCACGCTCGGCGATTTCCTTGCGTATGGTGGCCATGGCTGCCTGCGACTCCTGGGTCAGCACGTTGCCGCCGGCTTCGAAATAGAGCAGGTAACTCGTCGGGCGTGCCGGCAAGGCGGCCAGCGCCGGGCCGAAGCGTTCGGCTACCTCGGCTGGCGAGGACTGGTAAGCGCGATTGGCATCCAGGCTACGCTTGAGGCCGGCATAGGGTTGGTCGAGGCGCACTTCGCCATTCTTGTCGCGGACGACGACGGCGGAGGGGCGGCCATCGGCCGAGGGCAGCAACACGATGCGCTCGCTGGCACAGCCACCAAGCAGCAAGGCCAGCAGGCCAAGGGAGAGAATCGATTTATTCATCGCCAGCGCCCTTCCACTTCGATGACGAACTCGGTTCCCCGTACGCCGAGAATGGACGTCGGCGTGTGGAAATCGACCGACTCCGGCGTGCGCTTGGCGATTTTGCCGGAAGCCACGGACAACGTACCCTTGCGGATGCCGACCGCCATGTTGCCGTCCTGCGTAGTGTTGTCGTAGGCGAACTTGTCGATGACGATCAGCGAATTTGGCCCTGCCGACAGCAAGGTGCTGTCGCGCAAGGTGACACCGACCAAACCGTCGCGGCCCGTCCGTAGCCGGTCGGCAACCATGACCGGCGTACCAACGGCGGCCTCCAGGCGCTTACCTTCGCGCTCGATGCTGACCGTGCCTTTGGCCACCTTGACCATGCCGGCCTGCTCGGCGGCATGTGCTGGCAAGCCGAGAATCGCAGTAGCGGCCAGACTGACAAGCAAGCAATGTGTTTTAATCATGCTCTCTACCCGGTTATTTCAATGATCGCTCATTCTACGGACATTTCAGTCTGCGCGCGCTTTTCCGAACTGCCTCGCCTGACTCGCCTGCTGGTTGCCAGAGCGCAGCAGTTGGGCGTTGCGGACGAGGACAGCTTGCGCCTGCAACTGATTGCCGAAGAATTGTTCACCAACACCGTAACCCATGGTTTCAACGGGGGTAGCGACACGGTGGTCACGCTCGACCTGAGCGTGAGCCTCGAGGGTGTCCGGCTCCGCTATGCCGACGCCGCCCCCCCCTGCGACCCGACCACCCAGCCGGAGCAACTGGCATCCGAGGAAAGCACTGGCGGCCTGGGGATTACGCTGATCCGCGGCATGAGCCGGGTTTTCCGCTACCAGCGGCTGGCTGGCCGGAACGTCTGCGAAATCACGCTTTAGACTTAATTGCCGTTGCGCAGCGCCAGCAGGGGCGGCGTGCTCAACAGGCGCCGAAAACCCAGCCAGCCAATCGCCACCGCAAACAACGCACCGCCGGCTGTTGCGGCAAATGGCAGCCACAGGCTGTAGTCGAGATCGAGCTGGAATACCTGACGGCTGACCAGCGTGCCCAGGCCAAGCGCACCGAGCGCCGCGAACAACCCGGCCAGCGCACCGATCACCGCCAGTTCAACTCGCATCGCCCGCTCCAGCTGTCGCCGCTGAGCCCCCAGGGCGCGCATGACCGCCAATTCGTAGCGCCGCTCGTCGAATGCAGTCAGCAAAGCCGAATAGAGCACGATGGCGCCCGCCAGCAAGGCGAACAGGAAGACGAACTGGATGGCGCTCGCCACTTGGCCGACCACCGTTTGCAACTGGCGAACCAACGCTTCGACATCGATCAGTGTCAGGTTGGGAAAGCGCTTGACCAGCGCCGAGGCGGCAGCCGCTTGCTCGGGTGGCAGGTAGAAGCTGGTGATGTAGCTGGCCGGGGCATCCTCGATGACGCCGGGCGGTGCCAGCACGAAGAAATTGACCCGCATCGAATCCCAGGCCAGCTTGCGCAGGTTGCTGACGCGCAGGGTTTTCTCGATACCGGCCACCATGAACACCAACTCGTCGCCCGGGCGGATGCCCAGGGTTTTGGCCAGCCCTTCCTCGACCGAGGCCAGCCCCTGCCCGGCATCATCCGGTTTGAACCAGGTGCCGGCGACCAGACGGTTGCCATCCGGCAGGTCGGCCCGCCAGGACAGGTTGAATTCCCGCTCGATCAGGCGTTGTGCCCGTTCGTCGTCGGGATAGCTGGCCGGGCTGACCGCCTGCCCGCCAATGCGAACCAGGCGGGCACGCACCATGGGCAGCAGTTCGGCCCGGATACCCATGGCTTTCAACTCAGCGGCCAGCGCTGCCCTTTGCTCGGGCTGGATGTTGATGATGAAGCGATTGGGGGCATCGGCCGGCACCGAGTTTTGCCAAGTCGCCAGCAAGTCGCCGCGAACCACGGTCAGCAACAGCATGGCCATCAGCCCGATCGCCAATGCCACGACCTGGACGGCAGCCGACGGGGCATGGCGGCTCAGGCTGGCTACGCCCTGCCGCCAGCCAAACCCGGCACCGCCACGCAAGCGGGCCACGGCTGCGATGCTCAGCCGGGCAACAACCCAGAAAGTCAGCAAGGCTCCGCCAAAACCAGCCACCGCCAGCAGCCCCAGGCGCAGGTTGCCAGCTACCCAGACGATCAGGCCGGCGAGGAGCAGCAGGCCGAACAGGTATCCGCCAAGCAAGGATGGTTGCGGTGCCCCCAACTCGCGGCGCAGCACGCGCAGGGTAGGAACGCGAGCTAGCTGCAGCAAGGGCGGGAAGGCAAAGCCGAAAAGCAGCACGGCAGCCACCCCCAAACCGGGCAACAAGGGCAGCCAGCCAGCAGGCGGGAGATCAAGGCCAAGAATCTGCGCCAGCCAGCGCATCAGGGCGAAATGCGCCAGAAAACCGATGGCGCTGCCGACAAGGCCGGCCAGCACAGCCAACCAGAGAAAGAGCGCGGCATGGAAACGGAGCAGCCGACCATGCGTCATGCCCAGGCAGCGCATCACGGCACAGGCGTCGAGGTGACGCTGCATGTAGCGCCGGGCGGCCAGGGCGGCAGCGACGGCCGACAGAATGACGGTGAGCAGCGTGGCCAGGCCGAGAAAGCGCTCGGCACGGTCGAGCACGCTGCGTATCTCGGGGCGGGCATTGCTGGCATCTTCCAGTTTTTCGCCATGCGCCAGGCGCGGCTCCAGCCATTTTCGATAGTCGACGACATCGCGCGTGTCGCCGGCCAGCAGCAAGTGGTAACGGATACGCGCCCCGAACTGGATCAGGCCGGTGGCCGGAACATCGTCGAGATGCATCATCAGGCGCGGTGCCAGGCTGAAGAAGTTGATTCCGCGGTCGGGTTCGCGGGTCAGCATGGCGGCAACCGGCAACTGGCTGCTGCCGACCCTTACCGATTCGCCCGGGGCGGCGCCTAGCGCACCGGCCAGCCGCTCGTCGAGCCAGACGCTGCCCACCGCCGGGCCGCTGGCGCTGTCCAGTACCGGCTCGCCATTGCCAGTGCTGCGCCCCAGACTGCCGCGCAAGGGGTAAGCGCTGCTGACGGCCTTGATGTCAGCCAGCTGGGCCTGCCCTCCGGCCATCACCATGCTCGGGAAAACCAGGGTTTCCGCCATCTGCAGGCGGTGCTGCCGTGCTGCCTCGCGATAGCCTTCGGGTAGCGGATGATCCGCTGTCAGCACCAGGTCGCCGCCCATCATTTGCTGCGCCTCGCGCTGCAAGCCCTGACGAACCCGGTCGCCAAAAAAGCCGACGGCGCTCACGGCTGCCACGGCAACGACCAGGGCAGCGAACAGCAGGCGCAACTCGCCCGAACGTAGCTCCCGGCCGAGCAGGCGCCAGGAAAAACCGGCGATCATGGCCGAATCGACCAACGGGCGCGGAATTCGGCCGGGGCAACGGCCTTGCCGTGCAGGTGTCCTTGCAGTTGCTGGCAACCGAGTTCGGCCAGGAAGCGGGCCTGCTCGGCCGTTTCAACCCCCTCCGCAACCACCTCGAAATCGAGGCTGCGCGCCAGTTCCATGATGGTGCGAATGATCGCTTCGTCGCCACCGTTGCGGCCAATGCCGTCGATGAAGGAGCGGTCGATCTTCAGTTGCTGAACCGGCAGCATCTTCAGGTAGCTGAGCGAGGAGTAGCCGGTGCCAAAATCGTCCAGGGCCAGGCTGATACCCAGCGAACGCAGGCGTTCGAGCAGGGCGAAGGAGTCGCCGACCGCCATGACGACCGACTCGGTCAGCTCCAGTTTCAGGCGGGTTGGATCCATGCCGGTTTCGGCCAGGATCTGCTCCAGCGTATCGATGAATTCGGGGCGTTCGAGTTGCTTGACGGACAGATTGACCGACACCTTGGGTAATTCGAAACCGCTGGCCTGCCAGTTGACGTACTGGCGGCAGGTTTCGTGCAGCACCCAGGTGCCCAGCCCGACGATCAGGCCGGAATCCTCGGCCACCGGAATGAAACGCGTCGGCAT
>CAZDRS010000204.1:0-4582 GCA_964507585.1 uncultured Dechloromonas sp. | reverse complement strand
CGACGACCGGCGTGCCCAGCACGGAAAGGCTGGCCTCCCAGGCCGGCACCCGGTCGAGAATGTAGATCCACAGCCACCAGCACATCGCCGTGCTGGCTACCGACATGAAGCCGAGAATGCCGGCGTAGGACGGCGTCCATTGTGTCGGCGGCTCCGGCACTACCAGGCTGAGCAGTACCAGCGGCACGGCACCGAGCACCATCTGCCAGGCCGTCAGGGTCAGCAGATCGACCGGCGTGGTCGAACGCAGGCGCTTGATCAGGATCGTGCCGCTTGCCCAGCACAGCGCCGCCATCAGGCCGAGAAACTTGCTGAACAGGCTGGCGTGCATGTCCCACGGCTCGATGATCAGCAGCAGGCCGATCAGCGTACTGGCCGCGGCCAGCCACTGCTTGCCGCGGATGCGTTCGCCCAGCAACGGCCAGGCCAGCAACAGCGTCCAGATTGGCATGGTGAAAATAAGCACCGCCGTCTTGCCGGGGCCGCCTTCGACCAGCGCCCAGGTCTGGAAAATCATAAAACCGGCCACCTGGGTCAAGCCGATGCCCAGCGTCTGCCCCGGAGCGACCAGCTTCAACGGTTTGCCGAGCAACTTGAGCACGACGAGCAGCGATAGCGCCCCACCCACGCAACGCTCGGCAGCGAACGCGAAAGGCGGCGCATATTGCAGGCCCTGCTTGGCCAGCACCCAGGTGTAGCCCCAGGTCAGGGAGAGGACGACCAAGGCGATGGCCGGCAGCCAGCGACGATACAAATTCATGCGATTCTCTGTCTTGCCCCGGCCGAATGACCGACCGGGGCTTGGGGTTGGGAAGTTTTTTTTACTTGGCCAGCGTCGGATAGTCGGTGTAGCCCTCGGCACCACCGCCGTACAGCTTGTCGGCTCGCAATTCGTTGAGGGCAGCGCCTTCGCGCAAACGGCGCACGAGATCCGGCGTGCTGATGAACGGCCGGCCGAAGGCGACCAGATCGGCCTTGCCCTCGGCAACCGTCTGCAGCGCCAACTCGCGGCTGTAGCCGTTGTTGACCATCCACGCCCCCTTGAAGGCTTGGTGCAGGGCTGCGTAATCGAATGCCTTGCCCTCCGGCGTGCGCGTGCCGCCGGTTTCACCCTCGATCACATGCAGGTAAGCCAGGCCGAACGGCGCCAGTTGTTCGACGACATAGCCGTAGAGCGCCTGCGGGTCGCTGTCGAGCGGCGCGGTGAAGGTGGTCATCGGGCTCAGGCGGATACCGGTGCGGCCGGCGCCGATTTCGACAGTCACCGCTGCAACCACTTCCAGCAGCAGGCGGGCACGGTTCTCGATGCTGCCACCATAGGGGCCGCTGCGCTCGTTGACGCTGTCGCGCAGGAACTGCTCGATCAGGTAGGTATTGGCAGCGTGGATTTCCACGCCGTCGAAACCGGCGTCGATGGCATTGCGGGCAGCGCGACGGTAGTCCTCGATCAGGCCGGGGATTTCGTCGTCGCGCAGGGCGCGCGGTTGCGACACCGGCACGAAGCCCTCGCGGGTAAAGGTCGAGGCATTGGCTGTCTTGTCGGTCGAGGAAACCGGCACCTCGCCCGCCGGCAGCAGCGAGGTATGCGAGATGCGCCCGACGTGCCAGAGCTGCAGCACGATCTTGCCGCCCTCGGCATGCACGGCCCCGGTCACTGCCTGCCAGGCAGCAACCTGCTCGGCCGACCAGATGCCCGGGGTGTCGAGGTAACCCTGCGCCGTCGGGCTGATCGGGCTGGCCTCGGCAATGATCAGGCCGGCCGTGGCGCGCTGGCGGTAGTACTCGACCATCAACGCGCCGGGCTTGTTGCCTTCGATGGCGCGATTGCGGGTCAGCGGGGCCATGACAATACGGTTGGCCAGCGCGATGTCGCCAATCTGGAGGGGATCGAACAAGGTGCTCATGGATTCAGCCTTTCCTTTGAAAAATTAGACCGGTCGTCTATTGGATCAACTCAAAAAATGGCCGCGCTCCGGGCGGCCACGCTACTTCAGAAATTCAGTGCGACAGCATCCTTTGCGTAAAGGCCATCGCGTTCTCCAGCGCCGCCCCATCCCGATGCAGCTTGCCGATCAGGCTGGCGCCCAGCCATAGCTGGTACAGCACCTGCGCGCTGGCTTGCGGCTCCAGCGGCGGCATCGAACCATCGGCAACGCCGGCCGCGATGACCCGCGCGATGCGCTGGACAATCTGGTCGGTACCGTCGCGCAAGGTAATCCGCATGGGGTCGGACAAATCAGCCACCTCACCGCCCAGCTTGACGACCAGGCACTTCTGCTCGGCACAAGCGTCGAGCTGCTTGTCCTGCCAGCGTTGCCAGTAACGCATCAAGCGTTCGCGCCCCGTTCCGGCCTGGGCGTCGAACAAGGCGTCCAGGTCAGCCAGATAGCGGTCGAAATACTCCTGCAACAGCGCCTGGCCGTACTGCTCCTTGGATTCGAAGTAGTGATAAAACGAGCCCTTCGGCACCCCGGCGGCGGTCAGGATTTCGTTCAGGCCGACACTCGCGAAGCCTTTGCCAACGATGATGCGTTGGCCGGTTTCGAGAATATGCTGGCGGGTATTGTCGTGACGTGTGTTCATGGCGAGCTAGTTTCCGCCAAATTAGACCGGTCGTCTAGAAAAAGTTCCAAACAATTCTTGCACTACTGTGGAACGGCCCGCGTCGCCGCCCATAGCGTTGCCTATCTCGCCTGGCAAACGACGGCGAATCGCCTTACCATCCGGCCATCTTCGCGCCTTCCGAATCCCGCCCGCCTTGCCAAACGCCTGTTCGCCCCTCGCCGGTTCCCGCCAGATCGTCCGTATCATTGCCCCCGACTGGCACAGCACGACGGCCGAATTGCAACGCTTCGCCCGCCCCACCCCACGCTGCGACTGGCAGGCCGTCGGCCATCCCATTCCGGTCGTCCTTGGCCGCTCCGGCCTGGCCTGGGGCGACGGCCTGCACCCCGCCTTCGCCAATGCAGCCAAATGCGAAGGCGATGGCTGTGCCCCGGCCGGCATCTTTGCGCTGACTGCCCTGTTCGGCATCGACGGCCCGCAGAGCCGCTTCGCGCAATCGGCCGGCCTACCCTACCGGTGCGCCACCGGCGACCTCAAATGCGTCGATGACCCTGCCTCGCGCCACTACAACCGGATCGTCGATCAAAACCAAGTCGATTCCGTCGACTGGACGTTGCACGAAGACATGCTGCGCCCCGATACGCGCTATGCCATCGGTGCCGTCGTCGCCCACAACCCGGGCAACCGGCCCGGCGCCGGCTCGTGCATCTTCCTGCACGTCTGGCAGGATGCCGCAACGCCCACCGCCGGCTGCACTGCCGCCGCGCTTGCCGACATGACGACCGTCTGCACCTGGCTCGACGCGGCTGCCAATCCGCTGCTCGTCCAGTTGCCGCAAGCCGAATACGACCGCTACCGGCAGCCGTGGGCGCTGCCGTGACAGCCCATGACGAGGTCGTTAGACTGACGACCTTTCAACCGGCCTGACATTCCCTCACCACTGTGCTCAACCTCATCTGGGTCGCCTTCATCCTCGTCGGTTTCATCGCTGCGCTGGCCCAAGCACTGCACGGCGACCTCGATATTTTCTCGCGGGTGCTGACCGGCCTGTTCGATACGGCCAAGACCGGTTTCGATATTTCCCTCGGCCTGGTCGGCGTGATGAGCCTGTGGCTCGGCATCATGCGCATCGGCGAACGCGGTGGGCTGATCCAGCTTTTCGGGCGCGCCGTGGCACCGTTCTTCCGCCGCGTCTTCCCCGATATCCCGCCCGGCCACCCGGCCAGCGGCAGCATCGTGATGAATTTCAGCGCCAACATGCTCGGCCTGGACAATGCCGCCACGCCACTCGGCCTGAAAGCCATGCGCGAACTGCAGGAGATCAACCCCAAGCCGGACACGGCGAGCAACCCGATGATCATGTTCCTGGTGCTCAACACCGCCGGCATCACGCTGATTCCCACCACCGTCATCGCCATCCGCCAGAGCATCGCCCTCAAGCAGGGGCTGGTCGGTTTCAACGCCGCCGACATCTTTCTGCCCACCCTGCTCGGCACCTTCGTTTCCTTCTGCGCCGGCCTGGTCGCCGTCGCCATATGGCAGCGCATCAACCTGTTCAGCCGCCCGGTACTCGCCTTCTTCGCCGGCTTTGCCGCCTTGATGGGCAGCCTCTACACTTGGCTCAACGGCATGTCGCCGGAGCGCATGGCACAAATGATCGGCCTGCTCGGTAGCGGCCTGATCGTCTCGCTGATCACCCTCTTCGTCGCCGTCGCCGCCTGGCGGCGCATCGATGTTTACGAAGCCTTCGTCGAGGGTGCCAAGGAAGGCTTTGGCGTTGCCGTGCAGATCATTCCCTACCTGATCGCCATGCTCGTCGCCATTTCCGTGTTCCGCACCACCGGCGGCATGGACTACCTGATTGGCGGCATTCGCGCCGCCGTGCTGGCCCTTGGCCTGAACGCCGATTTCGTTCCCGCCTTGCCGATCGGTCTGATGAAGACGCTGAGCGGCAGCGGCGCCCGCGGCCTGATGGTCGATGTAATGACCACCTACGGCGTCGATTCCTTCCAGGGCA
>CAZDRS010000203.1:0-4584 GCA_964507585.1 uncultured Dechloromonas sp. | reverse complement strand
TCGTGGTGGATTGGACTCTAAAGTCAGGCGCTACTCAATTCCGGGGTGACGTCGGATACACAGCTACAATGATCGATACGAAGATGTCCATCAAGTGGCCAAGCGAAATCTCCATGAACTATTTTAAGAATTTGCACAAATACAACATATTTTTAGTTTTTATTCCACAATAACTGTTTGTATTCATGCACTTACTTGACTTTATATTGACTATTTGATACCATTTAGTAGTTCTCTGGACGCCCCCCCTGCCAGAAACCATACACACAAGCCCACGCCAATGTGCGTGGGCTTTTTCATGGGAAGGAGATTTGTTTTGCCACAACAATCAAAACATCATGTTGATCAGAATTATTCGTATTTTTTGCCAATCTACCGTGAATTGTTCAATTCACCGTATATCCGACTGTTCATCGCCAGACTGATCAGGTTGCAGATTTCCACGACAAACCAATGCCCCGAGGGAATTTCGGCGGATTACTGGGGTGCCGTCCGATGGGGAAACCGCCTGTTTGGCTTCAACGTCTACTGCAATGAATTCGGCTCGCCGCTGGTAGACATCTATCCGATTGTCGGAGAGGCGATTCAGGCAGATACGCCATTGGCGAGCGCCCTACCCTTACTGCTCACAAGTCATGTGGTCACTGAATGAGCGGGGGGAGTGGCAACAGCGCTGTGATTGCTGCGGCAGCCAGAAAGATGAAGGCCGATTTGGCAGTTTGCTTTTTCCTGTCTTGCCTGCTGATAGCGATTCACGTTCCGGCAAGGTTGCATTAGATCTTTGCCAGCGGTGCATTGACCGGGCACTTTTTGCCTTAACTGGTAAAACGGACTCTCAGGTCGCTATGCAAAAGCAATCTGGTCCCGGCCAGATAATTTTCTAGGAGATCTGATGATTCCAATCGTATTGCTGTTGCTAGTGCTGGCGTTCGCGGTTGCAGGCCTTACGTTCTACATGCGCTCTGCCAAACGAAAGAAGGCCAACCAGGCCAAGCAACAACAGCAACCGAAATAGCTCTGGCTTACGCGCCCACTGAATTTTGTGGGGGTATCGACACCTGCTTGGTGACTACTTGGGAATACTCAACCTCGCGCCAGGGATACCTGTCGACAAGGCAGGAGGAATGTCAGCGAACCTCAAACGGCTACTGGTTTACGCCGTGCCCTTCAGTTTGCAGCTTGCTTTCGTTGGTGCGGCCGGAGCGGAGGCGACCTGTGAAATTCGGCTAGTTGCCAACGACCACCCAGATGCTGAACGGCTAACAATGTGCATCATCGAGCATGCCGACCTGCTGGAGCGGGTGCTGAAAACACCTCTAAAGGCTTTCGTGCGAACGAATCTCGACGTTAAATATCTCCGCAAATATTGCTGGACGCGAGAAATGCGTGATTTCGAGGTTGTGGCAGTTGTTAAAGCTTCAACCGACAAGGTAGTTTTTGGAGCGCACCTTGCAGCAATGGTCGAGATCATTTCGACGGCAGCGGGGGATTTGTTGTTGGCATAGTGTCATCATTAATCAAGGGCAAATAGGACAACTCTGGTTACGCTTAATCCTCACTAAATGAGTGCAAAAGCGATCAAAGGCAGCCCCACGAAATCACAAAAAAACATAATAAAAACAGTAATATTAATTTTATGTTCACACAAACATGTTGATTACATCAAGTTAAACATGTAGATTTAAGTTTCCAAAACATGGCAATAAACAACACCAAAACATGGTAATAAAATGGCCCGCCCCCGTCTAAGCGCACGACAGAAGCTAGCCCGAGCCCTTGAGGAGTTGCATGGTGTCCTTGGCTCGGAGCGCGGAGTTGTCCGCGGGCCGCAGATCAGCAACGCCAATCGCCTCCTCCTGCTCGAAGCCGGCTATCTACGAGAAATTTTGCGGGGATGGTACTTCGTCTCCGACCCCACGGCTGAGCAGGGCGATACCACGCCTTTTTTTGCGAATTTCTGGGAGTACCTGACGCGCTACTTGAGTGAGCGTTTCGACACAGGCTACTGCCTGACGGCAGAGCATTCGCTACTCCGGCATGCGCAACATACGGTGATTCCGAAAACCGTCAACGTCATGCTCGCCGTCAATCAGAGTCAGGTTCAGGAACTGGCCTTCGGCCACACCGTTGCACTGTTCCCGGGGCGCTCGACTTTTCCGACGCCGGAGCAAACGCTGTACATCCACGGCTTACGGTGCATGACGGCCCCCTATTGCCTGGTTAACTTGCCACCCCGGCATTTTGCAGTGTACGGCCGCGAAGTACAGATCGTCATGGCGCAATTGCAGGATCCCGCCGAGCTAGCCGCCTTGGCGGATGTCAATCGGGCCGGACTTCAGCGCGTACTGTCTGCTTATCGCCAGGTGGGTCGCGGTGACTTTTCAGATGCTGTTCTCGCCCAACTGGCCGGTTTGGGCATCCAGCTCAAAACGGATGAACGCCCCTTCGACGAGACACCGGTTTTTGCGCTCGGCACGCTGGGTAAATCAGCCTTGTATGCCCGCGTGCATGCGCTCTGGGCGCAGCACCGCAATACCGTTATAGCGAGCAAACCTGTTGGCGGCACACTCAACGTAACAGCCACTGAATACTTGGCGAGAGTCCAGGCAATCCGCGTTGAAGATGCATACCACTCGCTTTCAATTGAGCGATATCGCGTTACACCAGAGTTGATTCGTCGAATTGCCGACGAAGGTTGGAACCCTCTGACTGATGTCGCCGATCAGCAGCAAGCCGCTGCCATGGCAGCCCGCGGCTATCTGGACGCCTTTGAGCTTGTGCGCGACGCGGCAGCGCAGGTTTATGAGTTCCGGGAAAGCAAGCCTGAATTGGCAGGACTGCTTTTCGCAGAAAAGCACCAGTCCTGGTACCAGAAACTCTTCGGCCCGTCCGTGACTGCCGGCATTTTGAAGATTGCCGACTTGGTCGGTTACCGTCGAGACTCGGTCTTCCTCCGCGGCTCCCTGCACTCCCCTCCACACAAGGATGATGTACGCGACGGCATGGAGGCATTGCGCGAGTGTATCCAGGCCGAGGTAGATCCCTTTGTCCGCGCCATACTCGGGCACTGGCTTTTTGGTTTTGTGCACCCCTATCAGGACGGTAATGGTCGCACTGCCCGCTTTGCGATGAACGTCCTGCTCGCCGCCGGTGGCTACCCCTGGACCGTCATCCATGTCGAGGATCGTGCCATCTACATGCAGGCACTGGAGACCGCCAGCGTCGATGAAGATATTCGCCCCTTCACGGAATTCATTGCACGCAGCATCCTGCGCGCAGCTAAAGCCTAAATGATGGATAGCGCAATATCACTGCGCCAAAATGCCCCAACATTTCCTTGAATTGACGGAGCATTTCCAGTCTCGACACCGCAGGTAAAAGGCCCCCATTGCAGCATGGAACCTTTCCCCACGTCACCGCTATTGTCTATCGCAGGTAAACAGCTACGCCGGCGAAATAAGACGATACCTGCTTGCCTTAGCACCGGAGCCTTTGCTGACTTCATCCAAAACGCCGTCCCCCCTGAACGCTCTCAGCATTTTTGAGGCAGCCAAAAAGCTCGTTCCGATCAACTCCCCCGCCTGACGACACGACAGAAAGAAGGGATCACGCCCAGCCTGTTTTTGCAAACGTTCGCAGATTCGAAAAAGATGAAATTCTTTTTCTCCATAGCCGAGTTTTTCAATACGGGATGGCGCTGCTTCGGTCATATCGATATCACCAAGGATCTGGTAAATGCTCGCACCATGTGGGTACCGGACACTTTCAATTGCACGGAGGAAATCGCACCATGTTATGGCGAATTCTTTTGTGGAGATGTTTGGCAATGCAACCTTGTGCCAACGCAGGGCGACTGAGCGCAATTCCTCTGTTGTCGCGTTCGGGCTTAGGAACTTAACCATTCTTGCAAACTCGAACAAACAATGGTTACGCTCCCCTTCCGATGACGGAAGGGTTTGAATGATTGCATTATCTACAGAGAGAACAGAGGATACAGAGATATGACTGCTGTCATCTCTGTATGTCTCTGTAGGGCTATAACGAATTGAGTCAACAAGATCAGCAAATCCGCAAAGCTCCGTAAACGGGCCCGACCTCAAGAAGTGACCAGTTACTGAGAGGTAGCGACCTGTGGCATATAGTTCGACACTAATTCCGTCGAGTTTGCCTCGTACGCCTTTTATCGACGGACCGTACCCGAAAGCACGCAACCCGCTTCCACTGGGAGACAATTCGACATACGCGCATCCAAGGCTATCCAGGATAGACATGGCGACAGGATTCGGGACTCCGTTGACAACGCATTTGTCCAAATCCACACCAACAATTCCAGCGCCATCCAGTACAAAACCCACCCCTGCGAAACCTCCCTCTTCAAAAGTAGTTCGCGCCTGTTCGAAAAGCGACCATGTGGTCGGATCAGTTGAACTGGCACACATCTTGGGTACGGTTGCACAATATGGCACTTTGGTTTCGGAAAAAACCACCCAATTTGGGCGCAGCACCAATTCCATCGGAATATTTGAAAACACGGGGCTTAGCATGACAAAAGCCCTCCGCAATTGATGACAGACCGAGTCTGAA
>CAZDRS010000202.1:0-4642 GCA_964507585.1 uncultured Dechloromonas sp. | reverse complement strand
GCTGGCCCAGCGAGTTGACGACGCGGCCGAGCAGTTCCGGGCCGACCGGCACTTCGAGAATGCGGCCGGTGGTCTTGACGGTGTCGCCTTCGGAGATGTGCTCGTATTCACCGAGAACCACAGCGCCGACGGAGTCGCGTTCGAGGTTGAGCGCCATGCCGAAGGTGTTGCCCGGGAATTCGAGCATTTCACCCTGCATGACGTCCTGCAAGCCATGCACGCGGCAGATACCGTCGGTGACGGAAACCACGGTGCCCTGCGTACGCACTTCCGATGCGCCTTGCAGGTTCTGGATCTTGCTCTTGATCAGTTCAGAAATTTCGGAAGGATTCAACTGCATGAAATTCTCCTAGTTGTTCAGTGCCACGGCCATGGCATCGAGTTTGCCGCGGACTGAAGCATCCAGCACCTGGTCACCGACGGCGACACGCACACCACCGATCAGGCTCGGGTCGACTTCGACGCGAGCGGTGAGGCGGGTAGCAAAGCGCGCTTCCAGCTCTTTGAGCAGGGCAGCCACTTGGGTGTCGTCAATGGGGAATGCGGAATGCACCACCGCCTCCTTGACCCCTTCTTCCTGGCTCTTGGCCAGTTCGAAAAGCCGGGAAATCTCCGGCAGGAGTGCGAGACGCCGGTTTTCTGCGAGGGTACGAACGAAGTTGCCGAGGACGGCATCGTTGTCTTCGCACAGCGAGATAACGAGAGCGGCAACCTGCTCAGCGGAGAGCTGGGGATTGCCCATGACCGAAGCCATGTCCCCATTCTGGGCGATCAACGCCAGCTTTTGCAGGCGCTGCGACCAGATGCCCTGAGCCCCGGTTTCCTGGGCCACACGAAAGATGGCTTCGGCGTAGGGGCGAGCGATGGTGACGGATTCAGCCATAAGCTTTACAGATCCTGTTTGATCGTAGCCAGAATATCGGCATGTGCCTGGGTATTGATCTCGCGACGCAGAATCTTTTCTGCACCGGAAACGACCAGGGTCGCCACTTGTTCGCGCAATTGCTCCTTGGCGCGGACAGCTTCCTGTTCGATTTCAGCCTTGGCACCGGCAACGATGCGGTCGGCTTCGGCCTTGGCGTTAACCTTGGCTTCTTCGATCAGTTGAGCAGCGCGCTTTTCAGCATTGCCGATCAGTTCGGCGGCCTTTTCCTTGCCTTCACGGAGTGCGTCCGTGGAGCGCTTGGTGGCCAGTTCGAGATCCTGCTTGCCGCGTTCGGCAGCAGCCAGACCATCCGCGATCTTCTTCGCACGCTCGTCGAGCGCCTTCACAATGGGCGGCCACACGAATTGCATCGTGAACCACGCCAGAATGAAGAACACAACGAGCTGTGCAAACAGCGTTGCGTTCAGATTCACGGTCTATTCCTCTTCTAAAAGGTTGATGGGAAGAGGATCGATTAGACCAGCTTGAACGGGTTGGCGAAGGCGAACATCATGGCGATACCAACGCCGATCAGGAAGGCGGCGTCGATCAGACCGGCCAGCAGGAACATCTTGGTCTGCAGGGCGTTCATCAGTTCGGGCTGACGAGCAGAGGCTTCGAGGTACTTGCTACCCATGATGCCGATACCGATACAGGCACCGATAGCGCCCAGACCAATGATCAGGCCGGCAGCCAGAGCAACAAAACCGAGAACGTGTTCCATGACAACTCCTTGCTAAGGTTAAAGTAGGTAAAACAAAAAGAAACTACAAAAAGAAATCGGTACTGCTTAGTGTGCTTCGTGGGCTTGGCCGATATACACCAGCGTCAGCATCATGAAGATGAAAGCTTGCAGGGCAACGATCAGGATGTGGAAGATTGCCCAGATCGAACCGGCGATGACGTGGCCGGCGAACAGGAAGACCCCGGTGGCGGTACCGGCCCAGGCGGCGCCCATCAGCGCGATCAGCATGAACACCAGTTCGCCGGCGTACATGTTGCCGAACAGTCGCATGCCGTGCGAAACGGTCTTGGCCAGGAATTCGATCATCTGCATGGCGAAGTTCACCGGGTAGAGCAGCGGGTGGCTGCCGAACGGGGCGGTGAAGAGTTCGTGCATCCAGCCGCCGAAGCCCTTGATCTTGACGTTGTAGTACAGGCAGACGAGCAGCACGCCGACGGACATGCCGAGGGTGCCGTTCAGGTCGGCGGTCGGCACGATACGCAGGTAGGCGTGGTGATCGCCGACGATGGCTTGCCAGATGTTCGGGAAAACGTCGAGCGGCAGGAAGTCCATCGAGTTCATCAGGAAGATCCAGATGAACACGGTCAGGGCCAGCGGGCCGACGGCCTTGCGGGATTCGGCGCTATGCACGATGCCCTTGGCTTGTTCGTTGACCATTTCGAGGACGATTTCAACTGCGGCCTGCATGCGGCCCGGAACGCCGGAGGTGGCGCTCTTGGCGACGCGCCACATGACGAACAGGCCAAGAATGCCCATTGCCAGCGAGAAGAACAGGGTGTCGACGTTCAGGACGCTGAAGTCGATGATGTCCTTCTGGGCATGACCGGTGGTGTTGAAGTGGGTAAGGTGGTGAACGATGTATTCGCCTGCGGTCGGCGCATTCACTGCTGCTTCGTGGCCTGCTGTAGACATGGTCAGGATTTCTTCCAAAACGCTAAAAAACCGGCATGTAACACAACCGCAAGCCCAATCAGCAAGCTGGGCCAGTGCATCTCGGGATACCCCTTGATGGCGATTGCCAAAATTCCTATCGTGGCCGCGATCTTGAGGAACTCACCGATGAAGAAGTTCGCCGCGTACGATGCGCCGGGGCGACTATTTACCATCGACAAACGGATGGCAAAGAAAAGATTGGGAAGAATGGCAGCCAATGCTGCAAACCCAACCGAAACGAGCCCCCGCGTTCCTACGACTGCACCTGCCCCGAGCGCTGTTATCAGTGCTGCACCAAATTGCAGAAGAATTGCCTTGTACATTTGGTGCCTTGCGCTCGTTGACCGGCTTTGCCACACAGACCTAAATGATACAAGACTTGCGGAAGCTACGTCAATGAAAACTAGGGGTTTTCCCGTAGATATCGCATCCGGTCAACGACTTAGCGCAATCTCCCGAGAATTCCCTCCAACTGGTCGAGATCGCTGAATTCGATGGTGATCTTGCCGGATCCCTTCTTGTTGCTGCGAATGGCGACGGCGGCGCCGATGCTGTCGGAGATTTCCTCCTGCAGGCGCAACAGGTCGCGGTCGACCGGTTGGTCGGCTGCTTTCTTGGGTGGATTGGTGATTTGCTGAACGAGATGTTCGGCTTCGCGTACTGACAGGCCTTTTTGCACGATGCGCTGGGCGACGGCGATTTGCTGGGCGGCGCCGAGCGGCAGCAGGGCGCGGGCGTGGCCCATGTCGAGTTTGCCGGACATCAGCAGTTCCTGCACCGGGGCGCTCAGTTGCAGCAGGCGTAGCAGGTTGGAGGCGGTGGGGCGCGAGCGGCCGACGGCATCGGCGGCTTGCTGGTGGGTCAGGCCGAACTCGTCGATCAGGCGCTGCAGGCCTTGGGCTTCTTCGAGCGGATTCAGGTTTTCGCGCTGGATATTCTCGATCAGCGCCATGGCCAGGGCCTGCTCGTCCGGGATGTCGCGGACGAGAACCGGCACTTCGCTCAGGCCGGCCTGTTGCGAGGCGCGCCAGCGGCGTTCGCCGGCGACGATCTCGTAACGTTCGGCGCCCGGCGTCTTGTCGATGGTGCGCACGAGGATGGGCTGCATGATGCCCTGGGCCTTGATCGAGGCGGCCAGTTCGGCCAGCGACTCGGCGTCCATGTGGGTGCGCGGCTGGTATTTGCCGGGCTTCAGGCGTTCGATGGGCAGGCTGCGCTGTTCGTCGCCGCGCTTTTCGTCGTTGCCGGCCAGCAGGGCGTCGAGGCCGCGGCCGAGTCCTTTCATCTTGATCATGCGGGAGTCCTTTCGAGGATTTCCTTGGCCAGGGCGCTGTAGGCCTGGGCGCCCTTCGAGTGCTTGTCGAAGGCGATGACCGGCTTGCCGTAGGACGGTGCTTCGGCCAGGCGGACGTTGCGCGGCACGATGGTCTGGTAGACCTTGTTGCCGAAGTGCGTTTCGAGTTCGTTCGAGACCTGCTGGGTCAGCGTGCTCTGGCCGTTGTACATGGTACGCAGCAGGCCTTCGATCTCCAGGCGCGAGTTCAGGCTGTGGCGAACCTTGCGCAGGGTTTCGACGAGGTCGGACAGGCCTTCCAGGGCGTAGTACTCGCACTGCATCGGGATCAGCACGGAATCGGCAGCGACCAGGGCGTTGACGGTCAGCATGTTGAGGGCCGGTGGGCAGTCGATGAGGACGAAGTCGTATTCGTCGTGGTTCTGCTGCAGCGCCTGCTTGAGGCGATATTCGCGCTGGTCGAGTTCGATCAGTTCGACTTCGGCGCCGGCCAGTTCGCGGTTGGCGGGCAGGATGTCGAAGGCGAAGTCGGTCTTGATGCAGACCTCGACCAGGGAGGCGGCGCCAATCAGCAGTTGGTAGACGGTGGGCAGGGCTTCCTTCTTGGTGATACCGGCACCGGTGGTGGCGTTGCCTTGCGGATCCATGTCGATGAGCAGGACACGCTTGCCCTCGGCGCCCAGCGAGGCAGCGAGGTTGACGGCGGTGGTGGTCTTGCCGACGCCGCCCTTCTGGTTGGTGATGG
>CAZDRS010000201.1:0-4799 GCA_964507585.1 uncultured Dechloromonas sp. | reverse complement strand
ATGAAAATGAATCGCCTGACCACCTGGATCGGCATCGCCATGCTGCTCGGCGTCGCCGTCGGCTACGCCTGCAACAGCCTGGCCGGCAGCCCGGCCGCCGCCAAGGAAATCGCCGGCTATTTCGGCATCCTGACCGACATCTTCCTGCGCCTGATCAAGATGATCATCGCCCCGCTCGTCTTCGCCACGCTGGTTGCCGGCCTGGCCAACATGGGCGATTCACGCACGGTCGGCCGCATCGGCGGCAAGGCGCTCGGCTGGTTCGTCGGCGCCTCCTTCTGCTCGCTGCTGCTCGGCCTGGTCTTCGCCAACCTGCTGCAGCCGGGCATCGGCCTCAACGTGCCGCTGCCGGAAGCCGGCGCCGCGCTGAACCTGAAGACCAGCGCCCTGAACCTGAAGGATTTCATCACCCACGTCTTCCCGAAGAACATCTTCGAAGCCATGGCGGCCAATGAAATCCTGCAGATCCTGGTCTTCGCCGTCTTCTTCGGCCTGGCCCTCGGCCACCTGCACAACCAGACGGCACGCAGCCTGGTATGCACGATGGAGGAAGTCGTCCATGTCATGCTCAAGGTCACCGACTACGTAATGCGTTTCGCCCCGGTCGGCGTGTTCGGTGCCGTGGCCGGTGCGATCACCACCAACGGCCTGGGCATGTTGCTCGTCTTCGGCAAGCTGCTGGTCAGCTTCTACGTCGCCCTCGCCGCCCTGTGGGTAGCCCTGATCGGCGCCGGTTATTTCGTACTCGGCAAGGATGTGTTCAAGCTGCTCAAGCTGATCCGCGGCCCGATGCTGGTCGGTTTCTCGACCGCCAGCAGCGAATCGGTCTATCCGAAGCTGATGGAACAGCTGGAAAAGTTCGGCATCCGCAACCGCGTCGTCAGCTTCGTGCTGCCGCTCGGCTACTCCTTCAACCTCGACGGCTCGATGATCTACACCACCTTCGCCGCGCTGTTCGTGGCCCAGGCCTACGACATCCCGATGTCGCTGACCGCCCAGATCACCATGCTGCTGGTGCTGATGGTATCAAGCAAAGGTATCGCCGGCGTGCCGCGCGCCTCGCTGGTCGTCGTCGCCGCCGTGCTGCCGATGTTCGGCCTGCCGGAAGCCGGCCTGCTGCTGGTGCTCGGCATCGACCACTTCCTCGACATGGGCCGTACCGTCACCAACGTGCTGGGCAACGCCATCGCCACCTCGGTCGTCGCCAAGTGGGAAGGCGCCATCGATCCGGTCGCCCCGGAACTGGCCGAGTCCGACGAGGCGCTGCCGGTGCCGGACGAAGCGGTTGCCCAGCCGGCCTGATCTCCGCTTATCTCCTCCGGGTTCGGCCCAACCCTCGAAGTCCGAACCCCTTGTTCGCCCGGTGCACCACACCGGGCTTTTTTTCCGTATTCTGCAGCCCACCATGATCGACTGGTTCCTTCTCATTCCCGCCGCCTTCTTCGCCGGCATGGTCGACGCCGTGGTCGGCGGCGGCGGCCTGATCCAGATTCCCGTCCTGCTCGGCCAGTTCCCGCAGACCGCCATCCCGACGCTGTTCGGCACCAACAAGCTGTCGAGCATTGCCGGCACCGGTGCCGCGCTGTGGCGTTATGCCCGCAGTGTGAGCATCCCGTGGGCCATCGTTCTACCCGCTACGGCCGCCGCGCTGGTCGGCGCCTGGGGCGGCGCGGCGCTGGTCGCCTGGCTGCCGCGCGAGACGATGCGACCGCTGGTCGTCGTGCTGATGATCGCCGTTGCCGTCTATACCTTCCTGAAAAAGGACTTCGGCCAGCAGGCGACCCGTTCGCTGCACGCCGGCGACCGCTGGAAAGGCGCGGCCTTCGGCGGCCTGATCGGCCTCTACGATGGCTTCTTCGGGCCGGGCACCGGCAGCTTCCTGATCTTCGGCTTCATCCGCCTGTTCGGCATGGATTTCGTGCAGGGCTCGGCCAGCGCCAAGGTCATCAACTTCGCCACCAACCTGTCGGCCATCGCCTTCTTCGCCAGCCACGGCCCGCTGTTGTGGCAGGTCGGCCTGATCATGGCCCTGTGCAACCTTTGCGGCTCCTGGGTCGGCACCCATCTCGCCCTCAAGCATGGCGCCGGTTTCATCCGCAAGGCCTTCCTCGGCGTGGTCGTCGTGCTGATCGCCAAGCAACTGGCCGACCTCTTCGCCTGAGCGGGGTAACATAGGCCATCCCGCCGTCACCATCTGCCAATGCCCCGCTTCCGCTCCTTGCCGCTGCTTTTCATCTGCCTGCTGCTGGTCGGCCTGAGCGGTTTTTCGGCCTACCGCATCGGCCAGCGCCTGGGCATCGCCGACTTGCAGGCGACCGGCCTGCACCGCCTTGACCTGTACGCCACCAGCCTGGAACGCGAGATCGGCAAATACGCCTTCCTGCCCGGCACGCTGAGCCTGGTGCCGGAGGTCATCGACCTGCTGGCCGGCAGCGGCGATGGCGCCCACGTCAATGCCTACCTGGAAAAGCTCAACGAGCGGGCCGGCACGCTGTCGATCTACGTCATGGATACGCAGGGCAAGGTGCTGGCCACCAGCAACTGGCGCCGGCCGGACAGCTTCCTCGGCGAAGACCTGTCCTTCCGCCCCTATTTCCGCGAGGCGCTGGAAAACGGCAACGGCCGCTTCTTCGGGATCGGCACGACACGCGGCGAACCGGGTTATTACCTCGCCTCGGCCTTGACCGGCGACAACGGCACGCTCGGCGTGGCGGTCATCAAGGTCAGCCTGGAACAACTGGAAAAATCGTGGACGACGGTCGAAGCGCCGGTGCTGGTCGCCGACGAAAACGGCGTGGTCATCCTGTCCGCCGTGCCCGGCTGGAAATTCACCACGCTGCGCCCGCTCGACGACAGCACGCGCGCCGCCTTCGACCACACCCAGCAGTACAACCGGCGCGCCCTGCAACCGCTCGGCATCAAGGAAATCGAGGACTACGACCACGGCGCCCGCCTGGTGCGCATTGCCGCCAGTGGCCCGGAAACGGTGTCGGTCTATCCGGTCACCGGGCGCTTCCTCGAACAGTCGCGCACGCTGCCCGGCACGCCGTGGACGCTGACCGTGCTATCGCATCTCGAACAGGTCGACGACCTCGCCCAGAGCCGCGCCGCGCTGGCCGCCATCGCCGCCGCCTGCCTGTGCCTGCTCGGCGTCATCCTGAACGAGCGCCGCCGCCACCTGCGCGACCGGCTGGCCGCCCGCGAAGCGCTGCAAAAGGCGCACGACGAGCTGGAACGCAAGGTCGAGGAACGCACCGCCGACCTGTCGGCCGCCAACCAGCAGCTGCAGGACGAGGTCGGCGAGCGCATCCGCGCCGAACGCACGCTGCGCGCCGCCCAGGACGAGCTGGTGCAGGCCGGCAAGCTGGCGGTGATTGGCCAGATGGCCACCAGCATCGCCCACGAACTGAACCAGCCGCTGGCCGCGCTGCGCACGCTGTCGGCCAACGCCGAGCGCTTCCTCGAACGCGGCGATGTCGACACCACGCGCACCAATCTCGGCCGCATCGCCGACCTGGTCGACCGCATGGGGCGCATCACCGGCCAGCTGCGCAATTTCGCCCGCAAGTCGAGCGGCCAGTCGGCGCCGGTGCCGCTCTGCCACGCCCTCGACAACGCGCTGGCCCTGCTCGACACCCGCATCCGCCGGGCCGGGGCCGACATCGAGCGCAGTTGCCCGGTCGACGAGCCGGTCGCCCAATGCGACGCCAACCGGCTGGAGCAGGTGCTGGTCAACCTGATCGGCAACGCCCTCGACGCCATGGCCGGCCAACCGCGGCCGCGCCTCGAACTGGCCTGGGAATGCGCCGACGGCATGGTGCGCCTGCTGGTGCGCGACCATGGCCCGGGCTTGAGCGACGAAGCGCTGGCCCGGCTGTTCGAGCCCTTCTTCACCACCAAGCCGGCCGGCGACGGCCTCGGCCTCGGGTTGGCCATTTCCGCCGGCATCATCCGCGACTTCGGTGGTAGCCTGCACGGCGCCAACCATCCCGACGGCGGTGCCGTCTTCACGCTCGAACTCCCGCTCGCCCCCGCGCCATGACCGACGACCTGAAAATCCTGATCATCGAAGACGATCCCGACGTTGCGCTCGGCTGCGAGCAGGCGCTGCAACTCGAAGGGCTGGCCGCCGAATGCGCCGGTAGCGCCGAACTGGCGCGCCGCCGGCTGAGCGCCGACTTCCCCGGCATCGTGATCAGCGACATCCGCCTGCCCGGCCAGGACGGCCTCAGCCTGCAACGCGAACTGCACGCCATCGACCCGGAACTGCCGGTGGTGCTGATCACCGGCCACGGCGACGTGTCGATGGCCGTGCAGGCGATGAAGGATGGCGCCTACGATTTCCTGCAAAAGCCCTTCGCCCCCGAGCAACTGGTCGACATCGCCCGCCGCGCGCTGGAAAAGCGGCGTCTGGTGCTCGAAGTCCGCGCCCTGCGCCGCCAGCTCGACCAGCGCAACCTGCTCGACGCCCGGCTGATCGGCAATTCGGCCGGCATGGCCCGCGTCCGCGGCCTGATCGGCGCCTTGGCCAGCAGCGCGGCCGACGTGCTGATCCACGGCGAGACCGGCACCGGCAAGGAGCTGGTCGCCCGCTGCCTGCACGATGCCAGCCCGCGCGCCAAGGGGAATTTCGTCGCCATCAATTGCGGCGGCCTGCCGGAAACCCTGTTCGACAGCGAAATCTTCGGCCACGAGGCGGGCGCCTACACCGGCGCCGGCAAGCGGCGCATCGGCAAGATCGAATACGCCAACGGCGGCACGCTGTTCCTCGACGAAATCGAAACCATGCCGCTGCCGAT
>CAZDRS010000200.1:0-4800 GCA_964507585.1 uncultured Dechloromonas sp. | reverse complement strand
GTCAGGCTGCAGAATTTCAGGAAGCTGCGCCGGGTGATGCCCTGGCGGCGCAGCACTTCGTAGAAGGTTTCGGTCACTTGTCTTTCCCCCGTTCGTTCTGTCTGTTGGTGGCAGCCATTACGCAAAGCGTGTGCCACGCCCAGCGAAAACAGAAATTTGTTGATATGAATCAAAGCCATTTCAACAAAGCCGAAAACCATTCGGAAAACACCGGCCACCAGCAAATGGAAATCAAGCATCCAATGTGAAAAGAAATCTTCCATTGCCGACAAAAAACCTGCCGGCATCTTTGATGACTATCAGCACAGCAACATAAAAGTCGTTCTAGAATCAGCACATAGGAGGAGCGTGTGCCCAAGATAGTCGAGCTGATCACAAGCCGCAGCGAGCGCATTTCGCCCGCCACCCGTTTGCGCGATGTCGCCGCGCAGATGCTGGCGGCGAAGGTGTCGTCCGTCATCGTCGTCGATGACGGCAAGGCCGTGGGCATCATCACCGAGCGCGACATCCTGCGCATCATGCAGCAGCACGGCTCGCCCGACCTGGGCGCCGGCGAGACGATGAGCCAGCCGGTGCATAGCGTGGCGGCCGACACCGACTATCGCCAGGCTTACCGGGAAGCGACCCGGTGCTGCATCCGCCGTATTGTCGTCATCGACGATGCCGGCCTGCCCCTGGGCATCGTCAACGAATCCGACTTCCGCAAGCATCTCGGCCCCGATTTCTTCATGCACCTGAACGCGGTCGACACGCTGATGGAGCAAACCTTCCCGTGCCTGCCGGCAAGCGCGACGCTGGACGAAGCGCTGACCGCGATGGCCGCCGTGCGCGGCAGTTGCGCCGTCGTCGTCGAAGGCCAGCGGGCGCTCGGCATCGTGACCGAACACGATGTCGTCCGCCTGTTCCTGGCCGGCAACGGCAACCCGCCGCTCAGCCAGGTAATGACCTCCCCGGTCATCGGCATCGCCCACGACCGCCCGCTGGCCGAAGCCGCCCAGCTCATGCTCGACCACGACATCCGCCACCTCACCGTGGTCGACGACCAGGGCAAGCTGCTTGGCCTGCTCTCCGAGCACGCCCTGATGAGCCCGCTCAAGCTGGAACTGCTCGACCAGGTGCTCAGCGAGCGGCAATCCATCGCCGACTCCCACTGCCTGCTGCAGGACGAAGCCTCCCGCCAGGCCCGCTACCAGCGCGCCCTGCTCGACAACTTCCCCTTCCCGGTCTGGCTCAAGGATACCGAGTCACGCTTCCTGACCGCCAACAAGGCCTTGGCCGACGCCTTCCATTCCACCACCGAGGCCCTGATCGGCAAGACCGACCTCGACTTCTCCCCGCCCGACCTGGCCGAGCATTACCGCGCCGACGACCGGGCGGTCATGGACAGCCGCCACAACAAGGTGGTCACCGAGCCGATCATGGTCAACGGCCAGACCGTCTGGCACGAAACCTACAAGGCCCCGGTCATCGACGAAGCGGGGCTACTGCTTGGCACGGTCGGTTTCGCCCAGGACATTTCGCACCGCCAGCGCGCCGAGGAGGCCATGTGCCTGCGCAACACGGCGCTGGCGGCGCTGATCGGCGGCCAGCCCCAAGCCCAGGTACTCGACCTGATTGCCCGCTCCTTCGAGGCCGAAACGCCCGGCTGGCGCTGCTCCATCCTGCTCGCCGACGAAAGCGGCCAGCGCCTGCACCTGGGCGCCGCCCCCAGCCTGCCGCCGGCTTACGGACAAGCCGTCGACGGCATCCCCATCGCCCCCGACTGCGCCTCCTCCGGCGCAGCCGCCGCCCTGCGCCAGCGCGTCATCGTCAACGACGTTTTCAAGCACCCGAACTGGGTCAAGCATCACGACCTGGCCCGGCTGGGCGACTTCTCGGCCTGCTGGTCGGAGCCGGTCATCGGCTCGCACGGCCAGCTCCTGGGCACCTTCACCGCCTATTACCGAACGCCGGCCAAGCAGCACGAAGAAACCCTCGGCCTGATCACCCAGGGCGCCCAGCTCACCGCACTGGTGCTCGAACACCTGCGCAACGCCCAGGAACTGAACAACAACCTCAACACCTTCCGCGGCATTTTCGACAGCATCGGCGAAGCCCTGCTCATCCAGGCCGCCGACCACCGTTTCCTGTACGCCAACGCCAGTGCCGAGCAGTTATTCGGCCTGACGCGCGAGCAACTGATCGGCCGCACCCACGAATTCCTGATCCTGCCCGGCCAGTGCGACCTGCCGGCGATCAGCCGGTATATCAGCACGGCGCTAGCCGGTTTCCCGCAAACCTTCGAAACGCTCGCCCGCAATGCCCAGGAGCGCGTTTTCCCGGTCGAAGTCCGCCTGCACACTGCCGACTACTTCGGCCAGCACGTGCTGATCGCCTCGGTCGTGGACATCTCCGAACGCAAGAACGCCGCGCTGCGCCTGGAGATCGAACACGACCTGGCACAAAAACTGGCCGCCGATGCCGAACCGCCGCAGATCATGGCCTCGCTGCTGCAGGCCACCCTGCGCTTCCCCGAATTCAACGCTGGCAGCCTCTATCGCCGCCAGCCGGACGGCAGCTACCGCCTGCTCGCCCACGACGGGCTATCGCTCGACTTCATCGCCAGCACCCGCCAGTTCCCGGCCGACAGTGCCTTCGCGCAGTTGGCCGAACAGGGCAAGGCCGCCTGCATGCAGGCCGATAGCCAAGCCACACCGGGCACCACGCCGCTCGACCCGTTCATCCTGCAGGGCGACGGCCTGCGCTCGCTGGTACAACTCCCCATCCTGTTCGGCCCGCGAACCGAGCTGTGCCTGATCCTGGCCGGCCGCGTCAGCACGCACATTTCCGCCTCGACGCTGCATTCGCTGGAAGCCCTGGGCCGCTACTTCGGCCACAGCCTGCAGCGAGTCGAAAGCCAGGAGGAGTCGCGCCGCCTGCAGCAGAACCTGAGCGGCATCTTCGACACCCTGACCGACTTCATTTTCATTCTCGATCAGGACAACCACATCCTGCACTACAACCGGGCCGTCGCCGAAACCCTGGGCTACGGGAGCGCCGGGCTGCGCGGCCGCCCCATCCTGAGCGTCCACCCTGAAAACCTGCGCGAGACAGCCGAGCGCAGCATCGCCGACATCGTCGCCGGGCGCTGCCTCAGCTGCCCGCTGCCCATGCTGCATGCCGACGGCAGCGAACTCCATGTCGAAGTCCGCATCGCCAACGGCTACTGGGATGGCAAGCCGGCATTGATCGCCATCGCCCAGGACATCAGCGAGCGCATCAACGCCGAGGAGCGCCAGCAACTGGCTGCCAGCGTCTTCGACAATGCCCACGAGGGCATTATGATCACCGACCCGAGCGGCCGCATCGTCGAGGTCAACAGCACCTTCACCGAATTGACCGGCTACGCCCGCGAGGAAGCGCTCGGCAAGACCCCCGACCTGCTCAAGTCCGGCCACCACGACGCCGCCTTCTACCAGGACATGTGGGACAAGATCCATCGCGACGGCTTCTGGCGCGGCGAAATCTGGAACCGCAAGAAAACCGGCGAAATCTTCGTCGAGCAACTGACCATCTCCACCGTGCGCAACCGGCATGGCATCACGTCGCACTACGTCGCCATCTTCACCGACATCACGCTGATCAAGCAGCACCAGCAGCGCCTCGAACACCTGGCCCACTTCGACGCGCTGACCCAGCTCCCCAACCGCATGCTGCTCGGCGACCGCCTGCAACTGGCCAAGGCGCAGAGCGAGCGCAGCGGCAAGATGCTTGCCGTCTGCTACCTCGATCTCGACAACTTCAAGCCGATCAACGACGAATTCGGCCATGCCGTCGGCGACTTCCTGCTCGTCGACGTCGCCCAGCGCCTGAAAACCAGCGTCCGCGCCGGCGACACGGTGGCTCGCCTGGGCGGCGACGAGTTCGTGCTGCTCGTCGGCAACCTCGAGAACATCCGCGAATGCGACCATGCCATGGCGCGCATCATCAACGCCCTGGCCCAGCCTTTCCGCGTCTCGCAACGCCAGATCAGCATTTCGGCCAGCATCGGCGTCACGCTCTACCCGAGCGACGGCGCCGACTCCGACACCCTGCTCCGCCATGCCGACCAGGCGATGTATGCCGCCAAACAGGCCGGCCGCAACCGCTACCACCTGTTCGACCCCGAAAACGACCGCCGCGCCCGGGCTCGCCGCGACGAGCAGAGCCGCATCCGCGAAGGCATGGCCAAAGGGGAATTCCAGCTCTACTACCAGCCCAAGGTCGACATGCGCAAAGGCGCGGTCATCGGCGCCGAAGCACTGATCCGCTGGCAGCACCCGGAGCGCGGCCTGCTCCTGCCCGGCACCTTCCTGCCCGCCGTCGAAGGCACCGAGACGGCCATCGAACTCGGCGACTGGGTCATCGGCGAAGCCCTCCGCCAGATCGACGCCTGGCAGCGCGAGCACGGCATCGCACTGGCGATCAGCATCAACATTTCCGGCAACCACCTGCAACACCCCGGCTTCTCCCAGCGCCTGGGCGAACTGCTCGCACAATACCCCGCCGTCTCGCCGCGCCAGATCGAGCTGGAAGTCCTCGAAACCGCCGCCCTCGAAGATGTCGCCACCACCGCCGCACTGTTCGCCGAATGCCGCAACCTCGGCGTCAGCTTCGCGCTCGACGACTTTGGCACCGGCTACTCCTCGCTCACCTACTTCCGCCGCCTGCCGGCCGATCTGCTCAAGATCGACCAGTCCTTCGTCCGCGACATGCTGGACAATCCCGACGACCTGGCCATCGTCGAAGGCGTCATCGGCCTGACCCAGGCCTTCCGCCGCG
>CAZDRS010000199.1:0-4853 GCA_964507585.1 uncultured Dechloromonas sp. | reverse complement strand
GCTTGAACTTGCCCTCGCCCCGCTCGCCGACGCGCAACATCGGGTAGAGCAGGCGTTCCGGCGAATAAAGGCGGGAACGGTAGGAACGACCACGCAGGCAGGCCCGTAGCTGCGGCACCTGCTCGGTCTCAAAACCGAACTTGCCGCCTTCCTGGTAACGACCGTCATCGGTACTCAGGCGCACGATCACATCGCCCTTCTTGTGGGCCACCAGCATGTGGCGCGAACCGCAGTTGTGGTCGCAGGAGGTCACTACCGTGGTCAGTTGGTCGTCCTTCGGGTAAGGCTCATAGGCAAAAGCCTTGGCCTCCTGCCGCCCGCTGCCGAGTTCGACCAGACCGCTGGTCGTGGCGACAGCCGCGCCGGCCCCCACCGTCTTCAGGAAATTACGGCGCTTGGGGTTGAGGAGATCGAGCCAGTTCGTTTTCTTGTCCATCGTCTTTCCTGATTGTTACTTGCTGGCTGCGGGAAGCTCGAAGCGGGCCTCCGACCGTGTGGGCCGCCCCCTGGCCCAGTCCGGCACGTCCGGCGGCATGCCTTCCCAGGCGTGGCGGGGATAGGGGTAGCTGATGCGATACCAGGCACGGCCGCCATGACAGCCATAGCAGGTATCGGCATTCCGGGCTCCGGCCGCCTCGATGGCCTCGGCCTTCAGATAGCTCACCTGATGGCGCTTGGTGCGGATCGCCGCATGGCAGGTCAGGCAAGAGTTGCCGAACATCTCCTTCGACTCAGGCCAGGGTGACGGCAGGCCCATCAACTGAACCGGCATCTGGCCATGGCATTTCAGGCAGGTGGTTTCGACATTGACGTGCTTGCGCAGGGTAATGTCGATCGTGCTTTGCGCTACGCCAGTCGCCGACGAACCCGGTGCCTCCTCCCGTGGATCGTTACCCTGGTGGCAGGTCGTGCAGTTCAGGTTCATCAACTCCCTGGCCAGCGGCGATACCAGATGGCGGCGATGGAAGGTGTCCTGCTCGCCGGCATAGGTGCTCAATTGCTGGTACCAGGCCTTGCTGTTGGCGGCCTTGACGCCGGCCGGCGAGGCTTCGCGCACCTTGTCCTCAAGCACCTCCTTGTGACAGGCCAAGCATTGCACATCGCTAGCCTGCTCGATGGCCGGCTTGAAATGGATGGGGTCGTAGGTGGCACGCAAGTGATCGTTACCCGGATTCACCGGGGACTGCGCCAAGGGCTGAGCGCCCGGCGACTGCTGGCGCATCTGCCAGCCGAGCAGGCCGCCCGCTGTAGTGGCCAGTGCCACCAGGGCGAGAATCAACAGGCCGGTCTTCGGGCTTTCCATGATCAATCCCTTTTCTTGTCCGGGCTATGCAGGCCACGCAGATCATAACGACCGCCCAGGTTGGGGCGGTTGAACGGCGTGTACCAGGCCCCCTGATCCTTCAGGAAGCCAAGCCCGGTATAGGGCTCGCGAATGCCTTGCAGCGCTTGCGCCTTCCACGCTTCGCCCGGCTCGAAAGCGGTGATGACCGGCGCATTGACCGGCCGAACCGCCGGGTTGAGGCCGGCGATATAACCCGTATCGGCGATTGCCGCAGTCAGGAAAAACAGGGAGGCGAGGAGGAGAAGGCGGGCGGGGTGCATAAACGCGTCCAGCAACATGACATCTGCACTACTCTACGCCAACTGCACCCCCTCTTTTTGACTCACGTCAAAGCCTGCCGGTTGCCCATCCAGCCCGCCTGACGGCCAATCAAACGGCCACCGGCCGCCCCGGATCGGCGCACCATTCGCTCCATGAGCCGGCGTACAGGCGGGAGCCGGACAAGCCGGCGATTTCCATTGCCAGCATGTTCAGGCAGGCGGAAACCCCCGAGCCGCACTGGTGGATGACCAGATCGGGCGGCGAGCCGGCCAGCACGGCCAGCCACTCCGCACGCAACTGGGCTGCCGGCTTGAAGCGGCCGTCGGGCAGCAGGTTGTCCTTGAAACAACGATTGACGGCACCCGGAATGTGGCCGGCCACCGGATCGATGGTTTCATTCTCGCCGCGGAAGCGATCCGGCCCGCGTGCATCGACCAGATGCATGTGCGGCGTCTCGATCCGTTCCAGCACATAGTCGGCATTGACCTTCAAATCCTGCGGCCGGGCGACGAAAGCGTGCGGCAGCGGGGTCGGTTCGACAGCCGTCAGCCCACCGCCGGCGGCCTGCCAGGCCTGTAGCCCGCCATCGAGCAAGGCAACTGCATCGTGGCCCAGCCAGCGCAGCAGCCACCACAGGCGGCCGGCAATCATGCCCTGCGCATCGTCATAGACAACAACCTGGGTCAAGGCGCCGATGCCGATGTCGCCCAGGCGCTGTGCCAAGCACTCGGGGTCGGGCAGCGGATGCCGGCCATTGCAGCCGGTCATCGCCCCCGACAGATCACGGTCGCAATGCAGGAATACCGCGCCCGGAATATGGCCGGCAGCATAGGCACGCTCGCCATAGCCGGTATCGGAAAGCTGATGGCGTACGTCGACCACCAGCCAGTTCGGATCGTCGAGATGCGCCTGCAGCGTCTCGACATCAACCAGGGTCGTGTAGCTCACCGCTTATTGATCCAGCCAGGCCTTCGCTTCGCCGGCATCGTCGAAAACCTCGACATCGGCGTTGACGAAAGTCTGCGAGATCCAGGCACTCCAGGTCACCCACTGGCTGTCGGTGACGACGGCAACCCGCTTGAAGTCGTTGGCGTGGGCGCGCGAGAACTTGACCTCTTCCCAGGCCACGTCGAGGGTCAGGCCGGCCATCTGGCTGAGATCGAAGAACAGATCGACCGCTCCCTCGAACTTGACCTTGTAATTGACGACCTCTTCGAACTCCTTGTAGTCGGCCAACGTGAATTCGCCGAACACGGATACATTGACACGGTTGGCTTGGTGGTCGATGACGATCATTTGTTGTGCTCCTCGCTGTCTTTGTCGTTCCAGTTTAACCCGGAATGCCGCTCGGTGCGGCCCTGCGCAGAAAATCACAGGACTTTGCGCACCGCCATTGTTCGCCTCGCCCTGAGCGAAATTCCGGTTTTCGCGAAAACTCCCCCGCCCCCTCGCGTCCACAATGGCGGAACGGTTGCCATGTCATTTCCGGCACGGCAAGCGCAGACGAAGGAGTCGCTCGATGGAATCAATCGGTACTTGGTGGATGTGGTCTGGATTCTTCGCCATCGTTCTGGTCATGCTGGCCGTCGACCTCTTCGCCACCGGCGGCGGCAAGCAGCACCGCGTCAGCGTGCGCGAAGCGGCTGCCTGGTCGTTGGTTTGGGTATCGGTCTCCCTGCTATTCGCCGCCGCGCTGTGGCTCTATCTCGATGGCACGGCCGGCCGCGAGATGGCCAACCAAAAGGCACTCGAATTCATCACCGGCTACCTGATCGAGAAATCGCTGGCCGTGGATAACCTCTTCGTCTGGCTGATGCTGTTCGGCTTCTTCGCCATTCCGCCCGAATTGCAGAAGCGCGTGCTGGTGCTCGGTGTACTCGGCGCCATTGTCCTGCGCACGGTGATGATCTTTGCCGGCGTCTGGCTGATCGCCCACTTCCATTGGCTGCTCTACGTCTTCGGCGCCTTCCTGCTCGTCACCGGCATCAAGATGTGGTGGTTTGCCGAGGAAAAACCCGATCTTGCCAACAACCCGTTGATCGGCTGGATAAGGCGGCACATGAAGGTAACGAACCAGTTGCACGGCGAATCCTTCTTCATTGCCAAGCCGGAAGCAGGCCGCCTGGTTCGTTACGCCACACCACTCTTTCTGGCCCTCGTGCTGGTCGAATTCTCCGATGTAATCTTCGCCGTCGACTCGATTCCGGTCATCTTCGCCATCACCACCGACCCGTTCATCGTCCTCACCTCGAATATCTTCGCCATCCTCGGCCTGCGCGCCATGTACTTCCTGCTCGCCGACATGGCCGACCGCTTCTCGCTGCTCAAGTACGGACTGGCACTGGTGCTCATCTTCATCGGTGCCAAGATGCTGCTGATCGACCTGGTCAAGGTTCCGGTACTGCTCTCCCTGGGCGTTGTCGCCGTCATCATCGGCACCTCGGTCGTGCTGTCGCTGCGCCTGAGGCAATCCTCCCCGGCAGGAAATGAGGCAAGCCCGTCCTGAATCAGTCGTTCTCGGCCGGATTTGCCCGCGAAAAATGGGTAGCCGCCACGCCGGAGGCGACGATCAGTCCGACAGCCAACCACGATGAGGCATCCATGACCTCACCCCAGAACAGCATGCCGAACAGGCTGGAGAAAATCACCGTGCTGTAGGCCAGTGCTGCCGACATCAGCGTCTTGCCGCGCGAATAGGCCCGCGTCATGGCCAGTTGGGCAACCGTGGCAAAACAGGCCACCCCGAGCAGCAGCAGCCCGCTATGCAGGTCGACAGCATGAATCTCGCTGAACACCAGCCAGGCACCGGCCCCAACCGACGAAACCAGCGAAAAGTAGAACACCGTGCGGGTTTCCGCTTCGCCGCGCGCCCCCAGTTCGCGCACGCTGAAATAGGCCATCCCGGCAAGCACGCCCGAGCCCAGGCCGACCAGGCCGCCCATCAATTGATCGGCATGCAGCGTCGGCTTGAGCAACATGATCACCCCAACTAGGCCAAGTACCAGCGCCCCTAGCATGCCGCGGCGCATCTGCATGCCGGCAAAGCCGAGATAGAGCGCCAGGAAGATTGCCGAGGTGTAGTTCAAGGTCACCGCCGTGGCCAGCGGCAGTAGCGTGATGGCGTAAAAATACGCAAACAGCGCCGAAAATCCGACAGCCCCGCGCGTCACCTGCCACCGCCAGTGGGGCGTCTTCAACGGGACGCCACGCAAGCGCACCAGGCCGAACATCAGGATCAGCGAAATGA
>CAZDRS010000198.1:0-4890 GCA_964507585.1 uncultured Dechloromonas sp. | reverse complement strand
TGCCAGGCAATCGGCGGTGTTTCGTCTTCGTCCAGGAACAGCAGGTCGGCCGACAGGGCGTTGGTTTCGGTACCGAAAGTCTCCTGGGGGGCGTAGTCCACCGGCTTGCCGTACTTGATCTCGGAATACGTGAATTCGATCAGGCCCTCGGCGGTGTTGCTGCCGGTTTCCGGTGTCGATTCGGGTTCCGGTTGGATGTTTGGCGCAGGTGTTGTTGGAGACGCTTGCTCGTCAGCGGATTGGGCGCTGTGTTGCTGCAGCAGGGCGACAATGTCCTGGTGCTGGCGACGCAAGGCCAGGCGCATCGCGGCGCCCGGGCCGTCGCTGGCGCTGGCGTTCGGATCGGCACCGCGTTGCAGCAGTGTGCGGACAATGGCCAGGTTGCCCTCGAAGCAGGCTGTCCGTAGCGGCAGGCCGTGGTAGCCATGGATGTCCGCTTCGTTGACATCGGCTCCGGCGTCGAGCGCCGTCAAAACGCCCCCGAGATGGGAGGCGCGAATGGCCGCGATCAGTTTGCTGGGGGAAGAGCCTTTGGTGGTCATGTCGGGCGTTGTGCTGAACAGACCGTAGATTGTAGGCAATCCCCGGGTTTATTTCGAGTTTTGGCTACTTGAAACCGGCCCGGTCGAAAATCATCTGCGCCTTGGTTTGGTACATGGCCAGGTTCTTGACCGGTAGCTTGTCGGCCTTGAACTTGCCGAGCGATTCCAGGGCCGGGTTGCTGACCTTGACTTGCTCGACAGCCGGCCATTCGTTGTTGCCATCGGCGAAGTAACGCTGGGCCTGGTCGGAGGCCAGGTATTCCAGGAACTTGACGGCCGCTTCCTTGTGCGGTGCGTGCTTCAGCATGCCGCCGCCGGAAACGTTGATGTGCGTGCCATTGCCTTTTTGATCCGGCCAGATGATGCCGACTTTTTCCATCAGCTTTAACTCTTCCGGCTTGGTCGAGCGGAGCAGGCGGGCGACGTAATAGGTGTTGGAGATGGTCACGCCGCATTCGCCCGTCGCTACCGCCTTGATCTGATCGGTATCGCCGCCCTTCGGTGCGCGGGCGAAATTGGCCACCATGCCGCGCGCCAGTTCTTCCGCCTTGGCTTCGCCCTGGTGAGCAATGATCGAGGCCATCAGCGACAGGTTGTAGGGATGCGAACCGGAGCGCGAGCAGAGTTTGCCCTTCAGCTTCGGATTGGCCAGGTCGGCGTAGTTCTGCACATCTTCCGGCTTGACCTGGGCTTTGTTATAGACGATGACACGCGCCCGGGTCGAGAAGGAATACCAGTCCTCGGTGTGCAAATGGGCTGGAATGCGGCTGTCGAGCACCTTCGAGTTGAGCGGGGCGAACAGGTTCAGTTCGTGGGCCTTGGCCAGGCGGGCGGCGTCGACGGTCAGGAAAACATCGGCCGGGCTGTTGGCGCCCTCGTTCTTGAGGCGTTCGAGCAGCTCGTCTTCCTTGCCTTCGATACGGTTGATCTTGATGCCGGTCTGTTGCGTGAAATTGTTGTAGAGCGCTTCGTCGGTCTGGTAGTGGCGAGCGGAGTACAGATTGAGAATCTTCTCTTCCGCCAGGGCGGCGTTGGTCAGCGACAGGATGGCGGCGGCGATCAGGCTGGCTTTCAGCTTCTTCATCAGGCAACTCCGGTTCAATTCACGAATGAGAACAGTTTACCGGCCAATATTGGCTATGTAAATGAGAATGGTTATTCGATTTTGGCGTAAAAAAAGCGGCTTGATTGCCGCTTGATGCTTCAGTTGCCTTCGAGAATCCGGCGGGCGCCGTTGTAGCGCTGAATCCAGTAGCTGCTGTCCATGCTTTCGACGCGGACTTCGGCGCCGGTGCGCGGGGCGTGCATGAAGTGGTTGTCGCCGAGGTAGATGCCGACGTGCGAGAAGGTACGACGCATGGTGTTGAAGAACACCAGATCGCCCGGCTTGAGCTGGCTGGCGTCGATTTGCTGGCCGACTTCGCTCATTTCCTTGGCGGTGCGGGGCAGGGAGGCGCCGATGCTGTCCTTGAAGACCAGGCGGACGAAACCGCTACAGTCGAGACCCTGATCCTCGTTGTTGCCGCCAAAGCGGTAACGAACGCCGACCAGCTTCAGGCCTTGCAGAATGACATCTTGCGCGGCGTTGGTGTAACGTTCCAGAAAGGATGGCTGATCGTCCTTGCGCACCTGCTCGGCGGCGACGGACGCCCCGATGCCGCCGACGAACAGCGATGCGGACAGCAGGAGGGAGGCCAATACTTTATGCATAGCCATGAAATGTATTTCAAAACTGCTGGGCTGTAAAGTCGCTGTAAAAAATCACGGCGTATAACTATGTTCATACTCCGTAATTATGAATACAATTTATTTTCCAAGGAGTGGGGAGAACTATGGATTCCTTCAAGGCGCTGCTGATTGAGGAACGCGATGGGCAGGTGGTCAACGGCTTCGTTCGGATGAACGAAAGCCAGTTGGATGCCGGCAACGTCACGATCCGGGTTGCTTATTCGAGCATCAATTACAAGGATGCCCTGGCGGCCACCGGTGCCGGCAAGATCATTCGCCGTTTCCCCTGCGTGGGCGGCATCGACCTGTCGGGTACGGTCATCGACAGCGGCGACGCGCGCTTCAAGCCAGGCGACCAGGTGATCGCCACCAGTTTCGACATCGGCGTTGCCCATCATGGTGGTTATGCCGAGGTCGCCCGGGTTCCGGGTGACTGGGTGGTGCCCTTGCCGGCCGGTTTGTCGCTCTATGAATCGATGGCGCTGGGTACGGCCGGCTTTACCGCCGCGTTGGGTATCGTGCGTATGGAAGAAAACGGCTTGCGCCCGGAGAAGGGGCCGGTCATCGTGACCGGGGCAACCGGCGGTGTCGGCAGCCTGGCGGTCGATATGCTGGCGCGGAGCGGCTATCACGTCGTTGCGCTGACCGGCAAGGAAAGCGAGGCCGATTACCTGCGCAGCCTGGGGGCGGCCGAGGTCATGCTGCGCCAGAATCTCGATTTGTCGAAAATCCGCCCGCTCGACAGCGGCCGCTGGGCCGGTGCGGTCGATAACCTGGGTGGCGATGTGCTGGCCTGGATTGCCAGCACCATGCTGCAGGGCGGCACGATTGCCAGCATCGGGCTGGCGGCGAGCATGAAGCTGAACACGACGGTGGCGCCGTTCATCCTGCGCGGTGTGTCGCTGCTCGGTGTCGATTCGGGCTATATCCGCGAGCCGTATCGCAGTGGCGTTTGGCAGCGTCTGGCTGCCGATTTGCGGCCGCCGCACCTGGCCTCGATGTCCCGCCGCATTGCTTTCGACCAGTTGCCCGCCACTTTCGAGGAATACATCGCCGGGCGCGCCAAGGGGCGCGTCGTCGTGGAAGTCGCCGGGGGCTGACGTGGCCGACCTGCCGCACATCCTGATCGTCGATGATTCCCGGGTGGTGAGGATTTCCCTCATCAAGCACCTGCAGGGGCACTTCGAGATTCGGGAGGAAAGCGACGGCGAGGCGGCCTGGCAGACGCTGGTGGTCGACCACTCGATCAGGGCGGTGATTTCCGACCTGCAGATGCCCAAACTCAATGGCTACGAGCTGCTGGAGCGGGTGCGCTCGTCAAAGCTCCGCCGGCTACAGCAGTTGCCCTTCATTCTGGTTTCCGGCGAGGAAACCGAGGAGGAGCGGGCCAAGGCCATGGCCATCGGGGTTTCCGATTTCGTCACCAAGGGGGCGGGCAGCGCCGAGTTGCTGACGCGCCTGAATCATTTGCTGAACCTGAGCAACGTCCAGGAAAACCTGGAGGCCGATCGCGAACGCCTGGTTCAGGATCCGGTGAGCGGCCTGTATACCCGTAAATATCTCGAATTGCAGGCAGCACAGGCGCTTTCGCATGCCGCGCGGCATGGCATCGATGTCAGTGTGATGGTGTTGGGCTTCGATGGCTTCGAAGCGATGTGCCAGCGTTTCAGCGTCGATGTGGCCGAGGAAATCTGCAATCGCTTCGCCAAGATGCTGGCCGGCAAGGTGCGCCACGAGGATAGCCTTGGCCACTATGGCATGGGGCAATTTGCGATTGTCTCGCCGGGTACGGCCCCGGCCTTTTGTGCAACGTTCGCCGAGCGGGTGCGTGAGGCGGTGGAAATGGCCAAGCTGGCCATTCGGGGCGAAACCGTGGCGCTGACGGTGAGTATCGGGTTGGCCAGCATGCCGAAAGACAAGGTGTCGTCGGCCGGTGCCTTGCTCGATCTGGCGGGCGAGCGCATGCATGTGGCGATGAGTGCGGGGGGCAACCGGACGGAAGCAGGTGGCGTTTTACCGGCAACGCGGCCGATATCGCTCAATCATGCCCTGGAGTTGTTGGCGGCCGGGCGGAGCGAGCCAGTGGTGCCGCATTTGCCGGCCTTGCTGGAGCGTTTGCTGCCCCTGTTGCAGCTCATGGATAAGGAATTGGGGTTGGCCCTGCCGCTGGCGGGGATCGAACGCCGTTTGAGTGAGCGGAAATCACAAAACAATTAGTCCGTTCAGTTTTTGTAGTGCAGGAAATACCTTTTTAGAGGGACTTTATGGCGACGTACAAGGAGTTTCACCAGTATTCCATCGAAAAGCCGAATGAGTTCTGGACCGAGCAGGCCCAACTCATCGACTGGAAGGAGCCGTTTACCCAGGTGTGCGATTTTTCCCGCCCACCGTTTGCCAAGTGGTTTGTCGGTGGCAAGACCAACCTCTGCCACAACGCGGTCGACCGCCACGCCGCCAAGCGTCCGAATGATCGTGCGCTGATCTACATTTCGACCGAAACCAACGAAGAGAAGGTCTACAGCTTTGCCGAGCTGCAGCGCGAAGTCGAGCGCATGGCAGCCATTTACCAGAGCCTCGGCGTCAAGAAGGGCGACCGCGTCCTGATCTACATGCCGATGAT
>CAZDRS010000197.1:0-4901 GCA_964507585.1 uncultured Dechloromonas sp. | reverse complement strand
TACTACGAGCACAAGAAGCACGACGGCTCCTACCCGATCATCGGCGTCAACACCTTCCTCAACCCGAAGGGCATGGCCCAGCAGGAAATCGAACTGGCCCGCTCCAGCGAGGAAGAAAAGCAGTCGCAGATCAAGCGCCTGCGCGACTTCCAGGCCCGCAATGCGGACAAGGCGCCGGAAATGCTGGCCAGGCTGAAGCAGACGGTGATCGACAACGGCAACGTCTTCGCCGTGCTGGTCGATGCGGTCAAGTACTGCTCGCTTGGCCAGATCAGCGGCGCGCTGTATGAAGTCGGCGGTCAGTACCGTCGGTCGATGTAACCAAACAACAAGCAGTTCCTCAGGGGAGAACAGCAACCCCGAACCCGACAGGGTGGAGGAGAAAAAATGGCGGCGGGGCTATGACCCCGCCGTTTTCATTGCCGGGTCACATGCCGTTGTTGTTCGTTTATTCGATGGGCATCGGATTCCTGGCGGCGTGCATGAAAGTGCCGCTCGATTCTCCTTGACTTGCTCCCGGAATCACAAAAAATGAGCGGGAGAGGGGAGCATGTTGCAACTGATAGCCAACGAAAAAAATGTACCGCGCGCGCATCTGATCGGCACCCTGGTCACGGTGCTGCTGATTACGCTCGGCCTGAGCGCCTTCTTTACCGGGCAGCAGGTCATGGAGCGGCGTGCCGGTTTGGCGCGCATCCAGCAGGACGCGGTTGAGCGCATCCTGCTGCGCCTGCGTGGAGAAATGGAAGGTGCGATCAGTTATATCGACTATACGCGCACCCAAACCGAGACGGTCTTGCGTCGCAACCTCGTCGAGCAGGTCAATGGTGCCTATCAGGTTGCCGAAGCCATCCATGCGCACGCCCAGTCCGGGCCAAAAACAGTCGATGCCAAGCGTCTGGTCGTCGAGGCCTTGCGGCCGGTGCGCTTTTTCGATGGTCGTGGTTATTTCTTCATCGACGACATGACCGGGCAATTCATCCTGCTGCCGACCGCGCCGCAGCTCGAAGGCCAGCGTCGTCTCGACAACCGCGACGACAAGGGCACTTACATCATGCGTGGCCTGATCGATGCGGCCCGTAAACCGGAGGGAGAGGGCTTCTTCCGCTACCGTTGGTACTCGCCCGAGAATCCGAAGGAGATGGCCGAAAAGCTCTCCTATGTGCGCTATTTCGCTCCCTACGATTGGCTGATCGGAGCCGGCGATTACCTCTATAAATGGGATTTGCAACAGCGGCAGGAGGCGCTGGCCCGCTTGCGTGCCCTGCGCTATGCCAAGAACGGCTATTTCGTGGTGATCGACCGCGAGGGCAGGGTCTTGCTTTCGCCCGGTGAGGCAGCCTGGGAAGGTAAAAAGATCGGCGAACTCCCCGAGAGGGTGAACAGTGGCCTGAAGGCGATGTACGAGGCCGGGCTGAAGGGGCAGGATGTTGTCCATTACACCTGGTGATCCAAGGATCACCTCAAGACGCGTCAGAAAACTGCGGTCATCCAGCCGGTCGCCGCCTGGGACTGGCTGGTGTTCGCCACCCTGTTCGATGAAGAGGTTCAGGAGCAGGTTGCCGAGGAGGTGCTCAGCCACGATCCTTTAGGTGCCGATGCATTCATCGCGCTCGGCTTGGCCGCGGCAGTAGCCATGGCGCTCGGTGTCGCCGCGTCCTGGTTCTTTTCCCGCTGGTCGCGGCGCCTGTTCGGTGCCTATCACGAGGCAAACGAGGCCCTGAAGGCCGCCCTGAAGGCCAGCGAGGACAAGCTGGCAACCATCCTCGACAGCGTCGAGGCCCATATCTACATCAAGGGGCCGGATTATCGCTACCAGTACGCCAATGCCCGCCTCTGCGAGTATCTCGGCCGATCAGCCGAGAGCATCGTGGGAACCGACGACAGTGCCTATTTCAATGCCGATACCTGCCAGCGCCTGAGGGAAAACGACCGGCGCGTCATCGAAGGCGGCGAGCGGGTGTACGACGAGGGGAGCGTGGTGGCGGCAGACGGCAGCGTGACCAGCGCCTTGCTGTCGGTCAACATTCCGCTGCGCGATGCGGAGGGGCGGATTTATGCCCTCTGCGGCATTTCCACTGATATCACCGTGCGCAAGCGCCAGGAATCGGAGCTGGAAAAATACCGGGCCGGTCTCGAAACCCTGGTTGCCTCGCGTACCGAGCAACTGGCCACAGCCAAGGAGGCGGCGGAAGCGGCCAGTCGTGCCAAGAGCCTGTTCCTCGCCAATATGAGCCACGAGATTCGCACACCGATGAACGCCATCATCGGCATGGCCCATTTGCTGCGCCGGGAGGTCGTGGATGCCCGGGCGCTGGATCGTATCGACAAGCTGTCGGCGGCGGCCAATCACCTGCTCGGCGTGCTCAACGACATCCTCGACCTGTCCAAGATCGAGGCGGGGCGGCTGGTGCTGGAGTCGACCGTGTTCGATCCCCGGCTCATGGTGCGGGGCATTCTCGACATGGTGGACGAAAGCGCCCGCAGCAAGGGCTTGACCTTGCGTTCGCGCATTGCCGCCAACGTGCCGGCAAAACTGGAGGGGGATTCGACTCGCCTCGGGCAGTCCATCCTCAATTTCGTCAGCAATGCGGTCAAGTTCTCCGAACATGGGCAGATCACGGTCAGCCTTGGCGTCGAGCGGGACATGGCGGACGAGGTGCTGCTGCGGATCGAGGTCGAGGATCAGGGCATCGGAGTGACGCACGAGCAGCAGGTTCGCCTGTTCCGGGCCTTTACACAGGCGGACGAGTCGATGACCCGACGCTATGGCGGGACTGGACTGGGCCTGGCCATCAACGCCTACCTGGCTCGGCAGATGGGGGGCGATGTCGGAGTGGAAAGCGAACTCGGCTGCGGCAGCCGTTTCTGGATGACGGTCGTCTTGCACAAAGCCCCGGCCGAAACACCTTCCTCCATCCCCGTCAATGCGGCGGCGGATCAATGCGAACAATTGCGCGAACGCCACACCGGCCGCCGGGTGCTGCTGGTCGAGGATGAGGCGATCAACCGCGAGGTCGCCTTCGAGCTGCTCAACGATGCCGGCTTGCGCGTCGATTATGCCGAGAATGGCTCGGTGGCGGTTGAACAGGCACGCGAGCATGCCTACGACCTGATCCTGACGGACATCCAGATGCCGGTGATGAGCGGCATCGATGCGGCGCCCCTGATCCGGGCCTTGCCCGGCTATGCCGACACGCCGATCATTGCCATGACGGCCAACGCTTTCGAGGCCGATCGCCAGGCCTGTCTGGCGGCGGGCATGAACGCCCATGTCGCCAAACCGGTCGATCCGGCGGCGCTTTACGCTACGCTGCTTGTCTGGCTGGACACGGCGGCGAAGGCGTGAGGGGCCGGAGCCGGCTCGGCTAAGCTGCCGCTCGTTTGCTGAGCAGGAATCTGGTTAGCGGGAGACCGAGGGCTGGCGCGAAGCGCCAGGTCGCCGGGCTTCAGTCGCCGAAGGTACGCAGACCGTCGAGGTCGAGGACGTGGATACCGCCGTATTCGCTGCGTACCAGGCCGACATCCTCCAAGACCTTGAGGCCCTGGTTGGCGCGCTGGCGAGAGACACCGGCCAGATAGCCGAGCTCTTCCTGCGAAATCTGCAGCAGGCGGTTGGTTCCCGGGTAGAGAACCGGGTTGAACAGGGCGGCCAGCACGCGGGCGATGCGGGTGTCGATGTCGAGCAGGCGCTCGTTCTCCATCATGCCGATGAACTGCCCGAGGCGCTCGTTCAACTGCTCGATCATGTAGCGGTTGAACGGGATGCTGTGGTCGAGCAGCCACAGGAAGGTGCTGCGGTTCATAAAGGCGACGCGCGTTTCGCGGATAGCCATCACGTCGTAGCGGCGCGGCTCCTTCTTGAGCAGCGAGCCTTCGCCGAACCAGCCGCCGGTGCTGATGCCGGTCAGCGACGTGGTCTTGCCGGTCGTCCAGTGGCTGGCCATCTTGCCCAGGCCGTCGATGATGCCCATCCAGAATTCGACCGGCTCGCCCTTCATGCAAATGAAGGCATTGGGAGCGAAGCTGCGCTCGGTCGTGCCGGCCAGCGCTTTCACCATCTCCTCCTCGGTCAGGGTCTTACCCCAGCTGGATGAGCGCAGCAATTCCTCAACGTTTTTCAAAATATTTTCCGGATTGTCTGCCGAGCGACAATTATACGTTGCCCGACTCCCTACACTGCCCTGCAACGGTGAGAGATTGTGGGGGCCTGCTGCAAGGTTGGCGTAAGGCGGCAGGCGCCACAATCGTTCGAACGAACGTTAGACCGCGAACAATGAGTCGCGGCGGAGGAGACAAGAAATGCCCACGCAGGCGAAATACGCTGCGGTGGATGGGTTGCATACCTTTCCCCGCTTGCTGTTCCATCACGCGACGGTGCGCCCGAACGCGCCGGCCATGCGCGAAAAATACCTCGGCATCTGGCAAACCTGGACGTGGGCCGACGTCGCCGACCGCGTGCGCGCCCTGGCCTGCGGCCTGGCCGCCCTCGGCTTCAAGCGCGGCGACAACCTGGCCATCATCGGCGACAACCGCCCGCACCTGTACATGATGATGACCGCCGCCCAATGCCTGGGCGGCGTGCCGGTGCCGCTCTACCAGGACGCGGTGGCCAACGAGATGCTCTTCGTGCTGCAGGATGCCGGCATCCGCTTCGTCATCGTCGAGGATCAGGAGCAGGTCGACAAGATGCTCGAAGTGAAGGAGCAGGTGCCGACGCTGGAACACGTCATCTACGACGACCCGCGCGGCATGCGCCACTACTCGCAGCCCTTCCTGCACGACATTCACGAGTTGATGGAAATGGGCCGCATCCATGACCGCAACCACACGGCTTTCCTCAATACCGAGGTCGAGCAGGGGCATTTCGACGATACCTCGGTGATGCTCTACACCTCGGG
>CAZDRS010000196.1:2114-4903 GCA_964507585.1 uncultured Dechloromonas sp. | reverse complement strand
CCCGCAAGCTTTACGAGGCCCTGCTGTCGTTCAAGATCGAGAGCAACCTGAGCAAGGATCAGATTTTCGAGCTCTATATCAACCAGATATTCCTCGGCCAACGCGCCTATGGCTTCGCAGCGGCCGCCCAGATTTATTTTGGCAAGCCGCTGAAGGATATTTCCATTGCCGAAGCAGCGATGCTGGCCGGCCTGCCCAAGGCGCCATCGGCCTACAACCCGGTGGTCAATCCGAACCGGGCCAAGATCCGCCAGCAATATGTGCTGCGCCGCATGCATGAACTGGGTTACATCTCAGACACCCAGCACACCGCCGCCCTGAAGGAGCCGCTGGTGGTCAAGCGCGAACTCTCCGGCTATGCCGTCCATGCCGAATACGTGGCCGAAATGGCGCGCCAGATCACCGCCGAGCGCTTCCCCGAGGAAGTATATTCGCGCGGCATGAAGGTCTACACGACCATTATCAAGGCCGAGCAGGAGGCAGCCTACAACAGCCTGCGCAAAGGGGTCATGGACTACGACCGGCGGCATGGCTATCGCGGCGCCGAGTCCTATCTGGACATGAAGGACATCAAGTCGGATCAGGATGAAGCCATTGACGAGGCCTTGCAGGACATCCCCGACACCGGCGACCTGATCCCGGCCCTGGTGTTGGCTGCGGACGCCCGGCAGATCAAGGCCTATCGCAAGGGTGGCGAAGTCGTGATACTGGGTACCGAGGCGATGAAGTTCGCCGCCAAGATGCTCGACGACAAGGCACCGCCCAACAAGCGCGTGAAACGTGGCGCCATCATCCGTCTGCAAAAGGACGACAAGGGTGCCTGGCAGATCGGCCAGTTGCCGGAAGTCGAGTCGGCCTTCGTTGCCGTAGACCCGCAGGATGGCGCAATCCGTGCCTTGGTTGGCGGCTTCGACTTCAACCGCAACAAGTTCAACCATGTGACACAAGCCTGGCGACAGCCGGGCTCCAGTTTCAAGCCCTTCATTTATTCCGCCTCGCTGGAAAAGGGCTATGGCCCGGGTAGCATCATTGCCGACGAGCCCATCGTCATTCCGGCCAGCCAGACCGGTGCGCAGGCTTGGGAGCCGCACAACTACGACGGCAAGTACGAGGGGCCGATGAAGATGCGTACCGCCCTGGCCAAGTCGAAGAACATGGTGTCGATCCGTGTCCTGCAATCGATCGGTACCCAATACGCCCAGGATTACGCCGGCCGCTTTGGCTTCGATCCGGCCAAGCACCCGCCCTACCTGACCATGGCGCTGGGTGCCGGCTCGGTCACGCCGTGGCAAATGGTCACGGCCTACTCGGTTTTTGCCAACGGCGGCTACAAGGTCAACCCGTTCGTGGTTCGCGAGATTCGTGACGAACGCGATCAAGTCGTCGCCCGCTCGGCCGAGATCGAGGCCGGCAACGAGGCCATTCGCGCCATCGACCCGCGCAACGCCTTCATGATGGACACCATGTTGCGCGACGTAACCATCTACGGCACCGCCGCCAAGGCTTCCGCCATCCTGAAACGCCAGGATCTCGCCGGCAAGACCGGTACGACCAACGAGTACGTCGATGCCTGGTTCTGCGGCTACCAGATGACGGTGGCGGGCTGCGCCTGGATCGGCTTCGACCAGCCGCGCAAACTGGGCGACAAGGAAACTGGTGGCGTAGCGGCGCTACCGATCTGGATCGGCTACATGGCCCGCGCCTTGAAGGATGTGCCGATGCAAGTGCCGAGCATGCCGGAAGGCCTGGTGGCCTACGGCGAAGGGCGTGATCGCAGCTACGTTTACGCCGAGAACGTCAAGGATCCGGCCAATGGCGAGGCTGCGCAGGAAGATACGACGCCGCTGCCCAAACCGGATCTGAGCACGCCGCCCAGCGACTGATCAGTTCAGCGTGACCGACTCGCCGGCCTGCTGGCTGGCGAGGGTCGATAGCTTGGCCAACAGTTCGGTGTTATCGCGGGTGTCGCACCAAGCGGCGCCATCCCAGCGAAAATGAAAACCGCCGGCCTTGGCAGCAACCCAGATTTCCCTGGCGACGCCGTGGCGGTTGACGATGATCTTGCTGCCATCGGCAAATTCGATTTCCAGCACACCGCCGGCACCGAGTTCGAAGTCGATATCGGCATCGCTCGCTTCGAGCGCCGCCTCGATCCTGGCCAGCATGGCATCGGCCAGGCGGTTGAAATCCTTGTCATCCATCGTGTGCTACCATCCCGCTCTTCGCTGACAGCGCCCCGAACATGTCCAGAATCGCTGCCTTACTGATCATTCTCGGCCTTGCCGCCTGCGGCATGCGAGGCCCGCTTGAACGACCGTCCGGCCCGGTGCCGGAACCGCTGTTCGGCAACCCGAAACCCGCTCCGTCGACCAAGACCCAGCCGGCCAAAACCGGCCCGGATGTTAGCACGGACACACAGACCCCGAAGCCATGAGTTCCTTTACCCTGAAAAACGGCGTCCTGCATGCCGAATCCGTTGCCCTGCCCGCCATTGCCGAACAGTTCGGCACGCCGGCCTACGTTTATTCCCGCGCCGCGCTGACCGCTTCGCTGCGCGAATTTCAGGACGTGCTGAACGCCCATCCGGCAGGCAACGGCGCTCTGGTCTGCTATGCCGTCAAGGCCAACTCCAACCTGGCCATCCTCAACCTGTTCGCCCGCCTCGGTGCCGGCTTCGACATCGTCTCCGGTGGCGAACTGCAGCGCGTGCTGACGGCTGGCGCCGATCCGAAGAAGGTTGTCTTCTCGGGAGTCGGCAAGACGGCGGCGGAAATGAAGCTGGCGCTGGA
>CAZDRS010000196.1:0-2014 GCA_964507585.1 uncultured Dechloromonas sp. | reverse complement strand
CTGCTGGCCGTGATGTCGGCCGGTGCCTACGGCATGGCCATGGCCTCGAACTACAACACCCGGCCGCGTGCTGTCGAAATCATGGTCGACGGCGACAAGGTGCACGTCATCCGCCAGCGCGAAACCGTCGCGCAACTCTACGCCGGCGAGCAGGTACTGCCGGCTTGAGCGGTATCCGCATCGACAAGTGGCTGTGGGCCGCGCGCTTCTTCAAGACGCGCAGCCTGGCCACCGATGCAGTGAGCGGCGGCAAGATCAAGCTGAATGGGGCACCGACCAAGCCGGCACGTGACGTCAAGGCAGGTGACCGGCTCGACGTTTTCAATGGCGATACGCGCTGGGAAGTGATTGTCCGCGCCCTGTCGGAAAAAAGGGGCCCGGCCAGTGAAGCGCGCCTGCTCTACGAGGAGACGGCCGAGAGTATCGCCGCCCGCGAAGCCGAGCAGATGCGACGCAAGTTCGAAGTCGAGCCCGCCGCCGACATCCACGGCCGGCCGACCAAGCGCGACCGCCGGCAGATAGATCGCTTCGGTCGCTAGAGGACGAGTACCAGGGCCAGCGGCAGGAAAACCAGCGCCGCCAGGTTGCCGATCAGCACGATGGATGCCACGCGCTGCGGCTCCTGCTTGTAGCGCTCGGCAAACAGGAAGTTGAGCACGGCCGGGGGCAAAGCGCCGAAGACCAGCAGCATGGCCGCATCGCGCCCATGCAGGCCGAGCAGGGCGATCACCCCGTAGGCGATGGCCATGCCGGCCAGCGGACGCAGCAAGGCGCTGCCGACTGCGACCTTCCACTCGCTGAACGATACGTCGGTCATCCGTACGCCGAGCGAAAAGAGCAGCAGGGGTACCGATACGTCGCCAAGCATCTTGATGGCGATGACGGCCGGCTGCCAGACCGGAATCTTGAGCAGAGCCACGCTCAGGCCGGCAATGGCGGCAAAGACTACGGGAACGCGCCAGAGGGTCAGCAAGCGCGTGCTCGGGTCGAGCAGACGGGCACCGAAGGAGAAATGCAGCGTGTTCTCGACCATGAACAGGATAACCGCCGCCGGCAGCGCATTCTCGCCCCAGGCCAGTACGGCAAGCGGTAGGCCGATATTGCCGGAGTTGTTGAAGAGCATCGGCGGCACCAGGGTCTTCGGCTGGATGCCGGCCAAACGTGCAATCGGCCAGGCGAGCAGGCCACAGGTGACAAGCACCAGGAAGCCGCCCAGCGCCAGGGGCGCGTAGGCCGCGAGATCGAAGGACTTGCCGGCCATTGCCGCGAAGACCAGGGCCGGCACGAAAACGTCCATGTTCAGCCGATTGGCGACAGCCATTTCCGGCTTGTGCTTGCGGCCATAGAAATAGCCGGCGGCAACGATGCCAAAAATGGGGAACAGGATCGCCAACAGGCGGAAGCTCAGGCTTTGCTCGTCCAATGCAAACTTTCAGGGTAGTGACCGCCCGATTGTCGGTGGGCAGCAGGGGCCGAGCTATAGGGAATTCCCCTTGCCCGGCCCACCGGGTTAAAGCACGTAGCGCGACAAGTCCTCGTCGGCAGCCACTTCGCCGAGTTTCTGATTGACGTAGGCAGCGTCGACCGCCACCTTGTCCAGCCCGACCTTGCCGGCCTCGAAGGACACCTCTTCGAGCAATTTTTCCATCACCGTATGCAGGCGACGGGCGCCGATGTTCTCGGTTTTCTCATTAACCTGGAACGCGATCTCGGCCATCCGACGGATACCGTCGTCGGCAAACTCGACGGCTACCCCTTCGGTTTCCAGCAAGGCCTGGTACTGCTTGGTCAGGCAGGCGTCGGTCTGGGTCAGGATGCGCTCAAAATCGGCCACCGACAGGGAATCCAGCTCGACACGGATGGGGAAGCGCCCCTGCAACTCGGGAATCAGATCCGACGGCTTGGAGAGATGGAAAGCGCCGGAGGCGATGAACAGGATGTGATCGGTGCGGATCATGCCGTACTTGGTCGACACGGTCGTGCCTTCGACCAGCGGCAGCAGGTCGCGCTGCAC
>CAZDRS010000195.1:0-4927 GCA_964507585.1 uncultured Dechloromonas sp. | reverse complement strand
TAGCCATATGCCCCCTGATTCCTAACCGGACTGCCCTCACGGAGACGTCTTCAGTGTGCCAAGCGCCAAATGCTTGCTAAAGGCATAATAAGAAAACCATACCTGAATCAACAAGGTGCGAAATGACAGCACAACTAAAAATTCTGTGTAATGACGGCATCGAGGCGCGAAAGTTACGTCGCGAGTTGGGCATGAACCAGGCTGAATTCTGGGGGCGAGTCATGGTCACTCAGTCAGGTGGCTCTCGCTACGAATCAGGCAGAGAAATGCCTGAGCAGGTTGCACTGCTACTCCACCTAACATTTGCACCAGAAATAATGGCAAACAGGCTACTTACAGAACTCCGTTCAGGTACGTTAAACAACCGAATTCTGAACGAAAAAAAGCCCGCCTGATCTCTCAGGCGGGCCGTTTTATCAAATGACTATGCAGCAAGAGCCGTTGCATCGTTTGCTGCTCCCTCAGCAGGTTTCCCAGCAGGAAGATCAACGACACGAGCAGAGCGCTTGATAGAAATTTCCTCTCCAGCAGGAGACATCTTCGCGCACCAGTAGTCCTTGCCGTTCGAGCGCGTTTTCTCGAACCCCATCTGTTTCAAGCGCTTCCCAAGGACGATGTTATTGTCAGCCTTGACCCCGTAGGCACTCGCCCAGCTCGTGTAGAGCTTGTACAGAGCCGCAGGCTGCATCCCCTTCTCGGTGCAGCGAACCAGCGCGTCCTCGGCAAACATTTTGATCTGATCAGAATCCTCACGGTATTGATCAGAAGCAGCCTTCGAAGATGCTGGCACAACAAAATGGCCGCGATTACGCAAGGACTTCAAGCCCTCAACGGCCATCGCAAAAATCCCCACCAACTCCGCCGACAACTTCGCCGGAAGGTGCATATCCATCTCTTCAGCCGTGAAATTGCGGTTGAAACGGATCATCACCAGACGGCGGAAAAACGCATGGGTCACGTCGCGCAGTTTCGGCAGATGGTTCGTGGCCAGCATGATGCGGGTGTAAGGGATGAAGGAAAACGGACGCTCATACTTGCGCTCGGCCTCAACCATGTCACCGCTCACGATCTGCTTGAGTACGCCATCGTCCATCACCGTGTTCTCGCTGATTTCAGAGCTCATCAGCAGCAGTTTTCCATCAAGTTCAGCTAAAGCACGGAGATGGCCAAGGCGCTGCACCGGAGCGCTGTAGACGTTTTCATGGCCGACCAATTCAGCCATGAGCTTCAGCAACACGGATTTACCGTTGCCACCATCCCCGACGCAGACCACAAATTTCTCGTAGCTGGTGTCCGGAATCAGGCAAAGCCCCATCCACTCACGAATGAACTGGATTTTCTGATCACGGTCGTGGTCATCACGAAACACATCGACAAGGAATTTCTCGAACGTCGGAGCTTTTGCAGTCTCAACCCAATCAACACCGCGTCCGGAGCGCAGGCACATCAGGGGATCGTGCGGCACAAGCTGATACGTCGTCATGTCGAGCGCACCGTTCTTGAAACAGACAAAGTTGTGGTTAGACTTGAAATCGCTTCCCTTGACGACACAAGTCACCTTCAACAAGGCGTGAAGCTCACGCACATCTTTGAACTGAATCCCAGGGCCGAAAAACTCGGTGATCGAGCGCAGCACATCAGCCTGCTCATCCAGATCAGTCCAATAGCCGTTGGAGTACGCCAGAAATCCGTTGTGCAGATACACGAGGCCACCCGGATAGTATTTTTGGATGAAATCCTTGACGGATTCAGCGGCGTTATCAGGCACCGGCCAGCAAGCAGGAGCGCCAACGGTCAGGTTAGAGGTGTTAGTAATGATTTGATTGTTTTCCATGATTATTTCCTTCAGTTAGTTGCAATAAATTTGTTGATCTCGATGCTCGGGAACCCTTCCACAAGCAGCGTTTTCAGTTCGGCGGTACGGGGTGTCAGAGGTACGGCGTGCTCAACGAACTTCGCCCGTTTAGCGTTCTTGGCCTCATCAACAGTGGTCGGATAGCCACGCTCAGTCAGCCAACCTGCCAACTCGGGGTAGGTCATCGTCCGGGTCAGACCACACAGCTCTTGCGTGTAGGCACGCAAGAACAAGCGGCGGAACACATCCGTCGTCCCGCCGCTCGTTGTACGAATCCCAAAACTCCGTCCGTTCCCATCGCTCAGGCGATCACGTACCAATGCAAACTGGTAGTGATCCTCCCAATCGTGAAAATCTCCGATGGTTTTCAGGCAACGCTTGTCACGCCAGCCTTCAAAGACTGCCCGCGCCCGCTCGCACTCCGCCAAGTCATTCCACGGCACGCTGGATAGAGAGACATGCGAGCCGTCACGCACGGCGATTTCAAGCGGGTTGATCAAGCGGCGTTTGAAGTCAAACTCAATATTCAGCTTCGACTGACGGGTGAGACGAACCACATCCGCATCCTTCACCCATTGATCACGAAAGGACGTGAAGGGCTTTGTGGTCGTCTTGTCGCCGGGACGACGATTCATGAAGAGATTCACCATGTAATCGTTGTGCAGAGGACGTTCAAACTGCGGCGATACCCCGGCCTTCGCCAAGATGATCGGCTCATCTTCGAATGGAATCGCCGTCAGTTGCCCACGAGTTGTCATAGCAATCACCTGACGCACGCGATGCTTGCGCTCCAACATCTTGCTGCCGGGGGCCACACGGTCACAGAGGAACTGAAAACGCCGTGCCATGGGCCCATCCAAAGGCAATTCGGATTCATCGGCATCGGTGATAAAGCCGTCGGTCGTGGCACTGATCACGATGCGATTCGGAGGTATTCCAGCGATTTGCTCGGAGAGAACAGCGCGAACGAAGCCCGTCGTGTGTGCCGAGATAGCGGCATTGGTCAAACTGGAGTGAGAGAGTTCTACACTCTTCAACCACTGTGAGTCGAAAACCTTCTTCCCCTTCAGACCTTGCGCCGTCTTCCCATACAAGCTATTCCCGAGGAGCTTGGCGTACAACTCATCGAGGCTGCCTTTGACGAAGGACTTGCGCAACGCGCGAATGTGCATGACGTAGGGCTCGAACAGACGGCTATCGCCCTCACGCCACGGGTAAATTACCCCATGCAGGATGTCGATTTTGCAGCCGAGATTCAGTGCAACTTCGATCTCGGGCGCGGTGCAAAACGAAAGGCCCGTCAGCGGAAAAACCAGACCACCGCCAGGATAACGGACAGGCATCGAGGGAAAGCGCGTGCCTTCTTTGAAAGCAAAGTGCACGTAGGCAAACCCCAGGACATGCCCGACAAAATCCTTCGGGTCACGAGAAAACCAGAAATTCTCGTAGTCGATGTGGCGAAGATCGACCATGCCTGTCGTGTAGGCTCCCGCCAGATCGAAGTCGTTGTAGATACCGATAGCAGTCGGGCCGAAGGCGTAGCACTCGTTGCGCCCACCGCTGTAGCAGTCCGCGATGAAAGATTCGTGGATTGCACGCATCGGCGAGAGAGTTTTCTCGGTTTTCGTGACGGCCTGAGATTTCGTTGAATTCCAGTAGGTACAAGATTGCTCGCCAAGGCCAAAGGCGGTGTTGAAATCAACGTGACTCTCTTCAAGGGTTTTCTTGAAGATGTTGACGGCAAGGTTGCTGGCGGTCGCTGGCAGTGAGCGCTTTCCGGTTTGCTGCTCAGCAAAATCGAGCAGACGGAGATAAAAACGGACAGCGATTTCCGAATCACGGAGGCCGTAGGCTTCGAAGGCCTGTTTATCGCCCTGCAACAGCAGGTCCATCCGCTCCTTGCGATAACCTTCAGGCAAGTCGAGCTTCGGCAAGCCAAGCAGATCACCCACCAGAGCCAAAGAAGTACCCTGCGCCACATGGCCGGCAACATCGATGAAGCGGACCTTCAAAGTACGGAGAATGCCGTCACGATCCACCGTCAGATAGGAGCGGTTATTCATCAGGCCATTCAGATCATCTTCATCAGGCTCCAACACGACGGAGGATTTCACCGATGTGGCGCGACCAGCGACGTTTTCCAGCGACTGTTTGAAGTTCACGAGGTCGCCGAACGCTTGCAGGTCGATACGGAGGAAAAAACCAGCCACCACCACAACGCTCGGCCACTCCAGCACCACGCCGCGATCCATCGCCTCATGGATCAGTTCAAAAATAATCTCGCGGAAGTGGGGGCGTTGGCTTTTCTCAGGCCCACGCGGATAGACGATTTTTTCCACGACACCGCTCTCGCCCACCAGATAGAACTGGAGGCTCAGGATCGTGTTGTCGTGCTCTTCATCGCCGGGGACAAATTCAGAGTCGAAGCCGACATAGACGGCCGGCCCTTGCCCTTTACGGGGCGTCAGGGGGTCGGCAGAAATATCACCAATCTGATGCTTGGTCAGCAGTTCAAGGCGCAGCAACTCAGACTCGACATCGTCGATTTCGACATCAGGATCGAAAAAGCTGCTGTAACAGTCAGGTTCATACTCACCTGCTAGGGTTTTGCTCCAGGTCTCCGGAGCAAGAGTTTCAATAGTGGTTTCCATTTTGGTATCTCCAAAAAAACTGAGGGGTAGCGGTTTCCCGCTACCCCTCACAAGTCCAAATCAGGACTGATTTACTGCTCGAGAAATGACCAGTCAGGCTGCGCCATTCCCATACCAGGCTGAGTCATATGAATCAGGATTTGACGAACCTTCTTGGCTTTTTCAACGTCCTCAACCTTGATGTGCGTCAAGTAACGACGCTGCTCGTCAAAACACGAGACACCTTTTCCAGGAAACAGAGTGATTGCGGCGACAGTACGCATATCAAGAGCGTCGCCGTTCGGAAGTACAGTAAGTTTTGCCATGTTAGAAACCTCCAATAAAGGCGTTAGGTTGTTGAGAGGGGTACTTGATTTGATCCATCATTTCGCACCGCCCTTCTTGAGTTCAATCCAACCCGAGGAGGTTTTTTGCAACACCA
>CAZDRS010000194.1:0-4947 GCA_964507585.1 uncultured Dechloromonas sp. | reverse complement strand
CCCTGCGGGATGTTTTTTGTTGCCTATGGCTTAACCAGCAGGATGTTGTACTCGAAGGTCAGGTTGTCGAAAGTGGCGTAAGTCCAAGGCAGGCCGTTCGCTTGCGACGATAGCCGTATCTTGGCGATATTGCGGCTGGCCGACGAGATGCTCAGCGGATGCCAGTAGCCGTAGAAATTGGCGTCGTGCACACCCAATTGGGTCAATACCTTGCCAACCAGTTTTCCCGACCAGTCGTAGGCCTCCATGAAGGGGCGGTTGTCGGCATTGCCGCTGCCTTCCGGCGAATTCATCGCATAGGCCCAGATGCTCACCGACTTTTGTGGCTGGGAAAAAGTCGCTTCGATGGCCCCGTAACGGGCGTCGAACCAGGGAACGCCTGCTGCCGTATGGAGGGTCAGGACGTTCTTGCCGTTGGTCGATGAACTGCCGCTCATCAGGTCGCGGACATAGGTAGACCAGGTACGGGGCGGGTAGGTAATGCTGGCGAAGGTGACGCCGGAGTTGGCATAGGTGTTGTCGATGGCGGTGCCGCTGGGCACGTCATCGAAGTTGAGGGTAATGGTTCGCCAGAAATTCAGCGGCGGCCGGAAGGGCGGGAATGGATTGAAGGTTCCGCCGAGCTTGGTGCTGATGAGATCCTTGAGGTCAGGCATGATCACCCTCCTGGGAGTTGTGTGGATTAGCCGGTGCGCGGTGCTCTCTCGCGATGGCGCCCGGTTCGCATAACCATGCTGTTCATGGTTATATCCTCAGCATATTTCGGGTTGCCGGATATTCAAGTGGAATTATCGGCGCCGCTGCCGGGATGCTTCTCCCTATTGGCCGGCATGGCCTCGGCGTAGCGACGCTTGTCCGCCGGGCTCAGTTGCTTGATGCGGTATTCGGCCCGGGAGGCCGCCGAGCGATCCGGGTAAGGCTCCCAGCCGAGCAGGCGACGGGGCGGGTGGGAGCGGGTGTAACGGGCTCCGGAACCCTTGCAGTGGGCGGCATAGCGCGCCTCGACATCGACCGCGATGCCGGTATAGAGACTGCCGTCCGTGCATTCGATGATGTACAGGAACCAGGCCTTATGGCTCATGCCTGGGGGCCCGGTTCAATGCCTGGCGGATGCGCTCGGTGGTTTCCTCGACGCTGGCCCTGGACGAAACCTCCAGGCCCAGGTCGCGGGCGATGGCATTGACCTTGGCGGTGTTGAGCGGAATGCCGCCCCGGTCGATAGCCGCAATCAGGCTGCGGGCGCGGTCATAGTCGTCCTGCACCGCCGGTTGGTGCAAAAACCTGGCTTTAAGGCGAGCAAATAACCCGGGGCGGCGGTGTGATCCCATACACTGGCGGCTATCGAAAAATGGAAGGATACAGGGATGCCCGGCAATTGTGACGGAGGACGGCGGCCATGAGCGAGGTAACGCTCAATCGTCGCCAGATAGGCGAAAGCGATTTGCCGGTTTATCGCGGCATTTCGCTGGACGATATAACGCTGGTCGATACCCCCGAAAAAGCGGCTAGCGCCTGCCAGAGCCTGGTTGCGGCCGGGGTACTCGGTTTCGATACCGAGTCGAAACCAACCTTTCGCAAGGGCGAGGTGTCTACCGGGCCGCATTTGGTGCAACTGGCTACCGATGCGCGGGTTTTTCTCTTTCCGGTCGCCATCGAGGCCAATCATGCGGTGCTCAAACAGGTGCTGGAGGCTCATCGGGTCAAAAAGGTTGGTTTCGGTCTGGGCAACGATCGCAGTGCCTTGCGTACTCGCCTGGGTATCGAGTTGAACAATGTGCTCGACCTCGGCGAAGTGCTGCGCGGCCCCGGGCATCGCGGCACGGTCGGGGCCAAGGTCGCGGTCGCCCATTACTTCGGGCAAAAGCTGCTCAAATCGAAAAGGGTCGGCACCAGCAACTGGGCCAATCGTCGCCTCGACGAGCGCCAGATGCTCTATGCCGCCAACGATGCCCATGTCGCCCTGAAAATCTTCCATGCCTGGTCGTGCACTGCCAAAATTCCGCCTGCCCTGGCCCAACCACAGGAAAACCCATGATCGACGCCCTGCCCGAACTCTCCTTGCTCGAAACCCGCATTCTCGGCACCTTGCTCGAAAAACAACGCACCGTGCCCGATACCTACCCGCTTTCCGTCAATGCGCTGCAGGCCGGTTGCAACCAGAAGACCAGCCGGAGCCCTGTCATCGAAAGCAGCGAGGCCGAGATCCTGGTTGCGCTCGACAGGCTCAAGGAAGACGGCTGGGTTCGCGAAGTCAGCGGTAGCCGTGTCAGCCGCTTCGAGCATCAGTTCGAGAAGGTACTCGGCGTGCCGACGCAAGCCTCCGCCTTGCTCACTGTGCTGATGTTGCGCGGGCCGCAGACGGCCGGCGAACTGCGGCTCAATTGCGAACGCCTGCATCGCTTTGCCGATATTTCGTCGGTCGAGGCCTTTCTGGAAGAGTTGGCCAACCGCCCAGCCGGAGCGCTGGTCGTTGAATTGCCGCGCCTGCCGGGCGCCCGGGAAAACCGCTGGATGCACCTGTTGAGCGGCAAACCGAGCAGCGAGGCAAGCCCGGCGACGGGCAAGTCGGCATCGGCAGCCAGTCAGGAACTCGACGAACTGCGCGCCCGCGTTGCTGCCCTGGAGGATGAAGTAGCGGCATTACGCAGTATCGTCCTCGCGGCATCTGCCAACTAGCGCAGGTAGGGCAAGGCAGGAACGCATCGCCTATAATCCGGCCCCGCCAACAGCCCATTTGGCTTAGGCAGGCCATCGTTACCACAGCACATGCCCCCCATCAAAGCACGCAAATACGAACGCATCCGCATCATCGGTGCGGCCAGCGGCATTGGGGCGCAGGATCGGGGCTGCGAGGACGGGCCCGTGGCCTTTCATCATTCCCAGGCCTGGCATGAACTGGAGCGCCTGCCGCAGGTCGACTGGGGAAAAACCCTCTTTCCGCCCGATGGCAACGGCCATTCGCTCACCGGGCGGATCGCCGAGCTCTGCCGCCATCTGGCCGATGAACTGGCTGTCACCCTGCGGGCTAACGAATTCCCCGTCGTCATCGGTGGCGATCACTCCGTTGCCATCGGTACCTGGAGCGGCGTTGCCCGTGTAGTCGGCGCGCCGCTGGGCCTGCTGTGGATCGACGCGCATCTCGATAGCCACACCCCGGAAACCAGCTACTCCGGGGCAGTCCACGGCATGCCGTTGGCCTGCCTGCTGGGACGAGGCGACAAGCGCCTGCTCGACATCGGTCTCACCGGCCAGCAGGTCGCCCCGGCCCACACCGTAGTGCTCGGGCCGCGCAGTTACGAACCGGAAGAAATTGCCTTTCTGCAGGGCATGGGCGTCCGTATCATCGATCGCGAAGAACTGGAGCGGCGCGGCTTTTCAACGTGCCTGGAAGAGGCGCTCGCCATCGTTACCAGTGCCTCGGGCGGATTCGGGGTTACCCTTGATCTGGATGTCATCGACCCCGAACAGGCACCTGGCGTGGGCAGCCCGGAACCCGATGGTCTCGAAGCCCGCGACGTACAGGGTGCCTTGCGCCGAATCGCCGGCCAACCCGGCTTGCTCGCTCTCGAAATCGTCGAATACAACCCGGATCGCGACCGGCATGGCGTAACGGCCGGGCTCATCTCCGACCTGATCGTCGGCATCTTTCCCGGGCGGGAACGCTAGCGAGCACATGGACATCGACCCCTACGCCATCCTCGACGTTGCCCACGATTCCACGCCGACCGAGTGGAAGCGCGCCTATCGCCGCCTGGCCATGCGCTGGCACCCGGATCGCAACGACGACCCGCAGGCTACCGAGCGCTTCAAGGAAATCAGCGCCGCCTATGAGCAACTGCTCGCCGCCGACGAGCCGGATATCCTCGATGGCGAAACAGCCGATAACGAGCCGCCAGCCGGCGAACCCGAGCAGGAAATCGCCAAGGCCGCCGACATTCGCCTGAACCTCGATCTCAGCCTGGAGGAAGGTGCCTCCGGTTGCCGCAAAGCCATCCACTATACCCGCGGCAAACCATGCGCCACCTGCGATGGCAGCGGCGAGGCCGGTATGCTGCGCACCCGGTTTTGCGATGCCTGCCATGGTAGCGGCCGCATCCACGATGCCCAGCGCAATCTCGTGCGCTGCACGGCCTGTGGCGGCCGTGGCCTGTTCTCCGAACGTATCTGCGCCGATTGCGGCGGCAGTGGGCGAGATACCGATGACATCAGCCTGGAAATCACCATTCCCCCCGGCATGCTCCCTGGCGACGAACTGCGCCTGGTTGGGCAGGGCGAGCCGGGTGACGACGCGCGGCAGGCCGGCGACCTCTACCTGACGCTGACCCTCCGCTCGCACGCCCTCTACCAACTGCGCGGCCGCGACCTGTATTGCCAGATGCCAGTCAGTGCCCTCGCCATGATCGCCGGTGCCGATATCCAACTCCCCGCGCTGACCGGCCCATTCGCCTACACGCTGGAAGCGGGCGCCGCCGAAACCCGGCTGCTACGCATCAACGGCAAAGGTTACCCCGGCCGTGGGCGCAATCCAGCCGGCGATATGATTTTCGAATTAAACCCTGTATTTCCCCAAAAGCTCGATGCCCGGCAACGCAAGTTTTTGCTGCAGGCGAACGCCGCCTTGCTGGAAAACATGGCGGAAACCATGCCCGAGATCCTTGCCTGGCAGAAAGTGCATGGGGTGGGCTAAATTATTCGCTGAGCGGCCTTTGTTGGGCGTATTCAATCTCAAGTGACGAGCCTGGGCAGAAAACGCTGTTGGTATAAGAAACGATGGTGCTGTTCGGGTCGTACTTGTATATTCGTTATCTGGTTTTTATAGACTTGGTTGGTACCCAATGATTCTTGTAACAGGCGGCGCAGGCTATATCGGTTCGCATACGGTGGTGGAGTTGTTGGCCAAGGGGAATGAGCTGCTCATTCTCGATAATTTTTCCAACAGTTCGCCCA
>CAZDRS010000193.1:0-4949 GCA_964507585.1 uncultured Dechloromonas sp. | reverse complement strand
CGGGCGAGCACGATGCAGTTGGTGACGATCAGCGGGATGAAGATGCCGAGCACCAGGTAGAGCTCGTGCAGGTTGGCGTTGAACAGCAGGTCGACGACGGTGACCAGGGCGGCAACGATCAGGATGAAGACCGGGATGCGGATCTCATGCGGGATCAGGTTGCGCAGCGAAGCCACGGCGAAGTTCGACATGGCCATCACGACGATGGTGGCCAGGGACAGCATGATGCCGTTGACCGCATTGGTGGTGGTCGCCAGCAACGGGCACAGGCCGAGAATCTGGGCGATCGAGGTGTTCTGCTTCCAGATGCCGTTGCCGGCGATGGTGCGGAATTCTTCGCGGGTGATCATTGGGCCCCTCCTTCGGCGAACAGGCGGTCACGGTTGGCGGCAAACCACTGGGCTGCCTTCAGCACGGCCTTGGTTACGGCACGCGGGGTGACCGTGGCGCCGGCGTAGTAATCGATGCGCCCGCCGTCCTTCTTGACCTTCCACTCCTTGTCGCTGACCTGGGCGAGCGACAAGCCGGTGAACTGGGTGATCCACGGGCGGGCTTTGTTCTTGTCCTTCTTGACCTCGACGTAGTCGCCAAGGCCCGGGGTTTCCTTGTGCTGCGTGACGCGGACGCCGGCGACTTCGCCATTGGCGCGCACCGCCATGATCAGGCGAACCTTGCCGGCATAGCCGTCGGGTGCGACAGCTTCGAAGACGAGGGCGACCGGCTGGCCGGCCTTGCGGGCGCGGTACAGCGTGGAAGGATCGGCCAGGCCGAGTTCGGCGGTGGGCGGCAGAGTGACCGTGTCGGTCAGCAGGTTGTTGTCGTATTCGCTGCGCGGCAGCACTTCGTCGACCAGCTTCATCTTTTCCTCGGCGGCCGAGGCTTCGATGGCCGGCTTGGTCCACAGGTAGGCGCCGGAAAGCAGGCCGGTGAAGATGATGACGAAAACGAACAGGATGGCCGCCGTGCGGACGGCCATGCCGGAGGCGGTGAATTCCTTGGCGGTACTCATGCCTTGCCCCCCTTGCCGGCGTCCTTCATGCCGAAGATGCGGGGCTGGGTGAGCAGATCGATGACCGGGGCACAGAGGTTCATCAGCAGGACGGCAAATGCAACGCCATCCGGGTAGCCGCCGAAGACGCGAATGATGTAGGCAAGCAGGCCGGCGCCGGCACCGAAGATCAGTTTGCCGCGCGGCGTGGTGCAGCCGGAAACCGGATCGGTGGCAATGAAGAAAGCACCGATCATGGCGCCACCGGAGAACAGATGGAACAGCGGGTTGGCGAAATGTGCCGGCTCGTACAGCCAGAGGCCGCCGGAGATCAGGGCCAGGGTGCCGATGAAGGCGATCGGTACATGCCAGGTGATCAGCTTGCGCTGCCACATCCACAGGCCGCCGAGCAGGTAGCCGCCGGCCACCCATTCCCAGCCGCGACCGGCGAAGTGGCCGTAGATGTCGTGGTTGGCGAGCAACGAGGCGACATCCTGGCGGCCTTCGCTCAGCTTGAGCGCTGTTTTCATGGCATCGAGCGGGGTGGCGCCGGACAGGGCGTCGACGCGGGGGGCGAGGCCGAGAATGACGTTGATCTGGTCAAGCAGCGGCAGGTTCAGGCCAACGCTCGGCCACTGCGACATCAGGGCCGGGAAGGCGACGATGCATACGGCGAAGGCGATCATTGCCGGGTTGAACGGGTTCTGGCCAAGGCCGCCGTAGAGGTGCTTGGCAACGACGATGGCGAAGACGGTGCCGGTGGCGACCAGCCACCACGGGGCGAGCGGCGGGAAGGTCAGGGCGATCAGCCAGGCGGTGACGACGGCCGAACCGTCGGACAGGAACATGGCCAACGGTTTTTTCTGGATGCGCAGCATGGCCGTTTCGGCAAGCAGCGCAGCCACGGAGGCAATGATCAGTTGAACGAGGATGGCCGGAGAAACCAGCCAGGCGTAGGCAGCGATGCCTGGCACCAGGGCGAGGCAAACCTGCGTCATTACCTGGCTGACGCTGGTGTCCTTGAGGAGGAAAGGGGCTGGGGCGAACATGGCTTTTGCTGTTAGTTATTCGGATCGAGCGGTGAGGGCTCGGCTACCGAGGATGCCGCGGGCTCGCTCGCCCCTCGATTCTCGATCCCCGATCCTGTCCTTCTTGCCTCGATTTCCGCGACTTCTTTTTGCTGGCCGGGCGTCAGGTGGTCGGTGTTTTTCGGCTGGGCGGCTTGTCGCTGGGCCTTGGCTCGCTCCATGGCAGCCTGGATGGTGGCCAGCTTGGCGGCTTTTTCGGCATCGGCGGCCGAGGGGGCTGCAGCAGCCTGCTCAGCCGGTGCGTCGCCAGCCGCCGCAGCTGCAGCGGCTTCGGCAGCCTTCTTGGCGGCTTGCGCGGCGGCGGCCTTGGCCAGCTTCTCGGCCTTCTCTGCCTTTTCGCGCTCCTCGCGGAACTGCTTGAACTCGAAGCGCGTCTTGGCCTGGTCGGCGGCGTTCTTTTCGCGTTCGCGAGCCCAGATCTCGCTCTTGGCAAAGCGGAAATACTGGACGAGCGGGATACGCGACGGGCAAACGAAGGAGCAGCAACCGCACTCGATGCAATCGAAGATGTGGTACTCCTGCGTCTTGCCGAAATTCTTGGCGCGCGAGAACCAGTACATTTCGAAGGGCTGTAGTTCGTGCGGGCAGGCCTGGGCGCAGGAGCCGCAACGGATGCAGGGCATCTCCGGCGCCTTGGGCGGGAAGAGTTGTTCGGAGTGGGCGATCAGGCAGTTGGTGGCCTTGACGACCGGAACGTCCGGCTGCGGCACCAGGAAGCCCATCATCGGGCCACCCATGATGATACCGTCGGTGTCCGGCTGTGGTGTGGCCAGCTTGAGCAGTTCGTCCATCGGCGTGCCGATCAGCACCTCGTAGTTGCGGGGCTCATCGACGTTGCCGGTGATCGTGACCAGGCGGGAGACGACCGGCTCGCCGTGGGCGATGGCGCGCCAGGCAGTGTAGGCGGTGGCGACGTTGAAGCACTGTACGCCGAGGTCGGTGGAGCGCTTGTTGGCCGGGACTTCCTTGCCGGTCAGCACGCGGATCAGTTGCTTGGCGCCGCCGGCCGGGTAGAGCGTCGGCACCTGGATGACTTCGAAAGTCTCGCCGACGGCTTGCACGGCGGCACGCATGGCGGCAGCGGCTTCCGGCTTGTTGTCCTCGATGCCGATCAGCACGCGCCGGGGTTGCAGCAGGTCGCGGAAAATACCGATACCGCGCACGATATCCTCGGCGCGTTCGCGCATCAGCAGGTCGTCGCAGGTGATGAAAGGCTCGCATTCGGCGCCGTTGACCACCATTTCTTCCATAGGCACCGTCTTCGAGGCGGTGAGTTTGCCGTGGGTCGGGAAGACAGCCCCGCCCAGGCCGACGACACCGGCCTGTTGCAGGCGCTCGCGCACCTGTTCGGGGCTCAGGGCCTTGTAGTCGATCGGTTCGCGCGGAATCCACTCGTCCTTGCCATCCGGTTCGATGACGACGCACAGCGCGTCGAGGCCCGACGGGTGCGGCTGGACGTGCATGCCGACTTCGAGCACGGTGCCCGAGGTCGGGGCGTGCACGGCGGCGGAAATCCAGCCGTCGGCTTCGCCGATCAACTGGCCCTTGAGTACCTTGTCGCCGGCCTGGACGACCGGGCGCGGCGTGCCGCCGATGCTTTGGTGCAGCGGCACGACAAGGCGGGACGGGATGGGGGCGACGGCAATCGGTTGGGTGACGGATTGCGTCTTGTTGGTTGGCGGCTTGACGCCACCCTTGAACTTGAACAGATTCATCAGCATTACGCGGCTTCCTTGAGCGGCGCTGCCTTGATTTCGACGACCGGGTATTTCCACTTCCAGTTATCGATGGTTTCGCCAATCGCTTCCATGTGGATGCATTCGACCGGGCAGGGCGGCAGGCAGAGTTCGCAGCCGGTGCATTGCTGGCTGACGATGACATGCAGTTGCTTGGCGGCGCCGATGATCGCGTCGACCGGGCAGGCCTGGATGCACAGCGTGCAGCCGATGCAGGTGTTTTCATCGATGATGGCGACCTGCTTCGGCTTTTCTTCGGCGTCGAGCGGCTTGACTTCGCGGCCGAGGAGGTCGGCCAGGCGCTGTACGCCTTCCGTGCCGCCCGGCGGGCATTTGTTGATTTCCTCGCCGTTGGCGATGGCTTCGGCGTAGGGCTTGCAGCCCGGGTAGCCGCACTGGCCGCACTGGGTTTGCGGCAGGATGGCTTCGATCTTTTCGACCAGCGGGTCGCCTTCGACCTTGAACTTGATCGAGGCAAAACCGAGCGCGGCGCCGAGAACGACGGCGCCGAGGGCCATGATGGCGATAGCGAGGACGATTTCCATTATTGGTACTTGTCCAGTCCGGCGAAACCCATGAAGGCCAGGGCCATCAGGCCGGCGGTGACCATGGCGATGGCGACGCCCCGGAAATAGACCGGTACGTCGGCACCTTCGATCCGTTCGCGAATGCCGGCGAACAGAATCAGCACCAGCGAGAAGCCAATGGCACTACCGGCGCCAAAGAGCAGGGAATCGACGAAGTTGTAGTTGTTGGCGACGTTGAGCAGCGGCACACCGAGCACGGCGCAGTTGGTGGTGATCAGCGGCAGGTAGATGCCCAGCGTCTGCTGCAGCGCCGGCGAGGTCTTGGCGATGACCATTTCGGTCAGCTGCACAATGGCGGCGATGGTGACGATGAAGGACAGCGTGCGCAGGTATTCCAGCCCAAACGGTATGAGCAGGTAGTGGTCGATGATGTAGCTGGCGCCGGTGGCCAGGGTCAGCACGAAGGTGGTGGCGGCGCCCATGCCGTAGGCGGTTTCCAGTTTCTTGGAAACGCCCATGAAGGGGCAAAGACCGAGAATCTTCACCAGCACGACGTTGTTGACCAACACCGCACCGACAAGGATGAAGAGATAGTGGCTCATATGTAAGG
>CAZDRS010000192.1:0-4949 GCA_964507585.1 uncultured Dechloromonas sp. | reverse complement strand
GGCAGGGTGAAGTCGAGGCCGGCGGCCCAGTCCAGGGTGTTTTGACGAACGACGCCATCGGTATCTGCGAAGTCCAGCGTGGTGAAGCTGCGACCGCGGGTGTATACGCCTTCTGCCTTGAATACGATGTCGCCAAAGTCTTTGGATAGTGTGCCGCCATATTGGTGGATGCGGTCGTGCCTAGCCTGGTATACGAAGGTGTTGGTTGCAGGTTCGAAGCTACGATAGAAGGTCTGGCTAATATCTGAGGAGCGGTAGTAAAAGCCGGAGATGTCCCAGCCGTTTTTCAAGGTTGATAGACGCAGACCGTAATTCATATTGTCGGCGTTGTTCTCCGGTTTGACCTCAGGAGCGTAACGTACGTTGAAGCCTGGTGGCACGGGCTGATAGGGGTAAAACTCGGCGCCAGGTTTGCCGATATTGTCGTAGCTGGCGACGGGAATCCAGAGTATTTCTGCATGCAGGTCATTGTTGAAATATTCGGCTCGTGCGGCCCATTGCGGAATACGCATCTGGTCGAATTCGGGAAGGATGAATTCGCGTTGGTCGCGAGCGGAAACAACGTCGGCAAAGAATAGGCCGACCATCTCGCCCCAGACGACATGTTGTTTTCCGAAACGGAAATCCCAGTTGCCGGCGCTGTAATCGAGGTAGTTCTCTCGCAACTGAAAATTAGTACGCTGGTTTTGACGGACTTCGGCGGGGTAGAAGTCGTTGATGCCGTAAACGAAGTCGTAGTCGAAGCGGGCCCCGAGTTTCCATTTCAGGCCCTCACCCAAATTTCCGGAACTGCCAAACTCGGTTCGACTACGTAGCTTCGACCAGTGTTCTGGTGAAGATGTCGTTCTGGCAGCTTCGAGTTGGGTAAATCCCTTTATGTCACTGCTACTTGCAGGTTTGTTGGTCGGGATGTCGCCAAAAAGATCGTTACGGCTGACGGCGTCATCTTCCATGGCGCTAGCTGTACATGCAAAGCAACTGGCGAGGACGAGTGCAAGTGCGCGGATGCGGGGAAGTGTGGGCTTATTTTGCATGCAGTGGATTGAAGTCATTCGTCGTCTACTTCCGGTAGTGTGCGGATGCGCGCAAGGTTCCAGGTTTTTTCGCCTTCGTTGCGGACTCCGAAGGCCGTGATGTAACCATCTTCCATCTGGACGAGGCGGTCGGCGCGGTCGATTACCTTTTGGTCGTGGGTCGAGAAGATGAAGGTGGTTTTCAGGTGGCGGTTGATTTGCTTCATCAAGCTGAGAATTTCCCGACCTGTGGCTTTGTCCAAGTTGGCGGTTGGTTCGTCCGCCAGGACAATACTGGGTTTGATAGCCAGAGCGCGGGCGATGGCGACGCGTTGGCGCTGTCCGCCACTGAGTTGGTTGGGGCGATGGTCGGCAAATTTGCTCAGACCAACGATGTCGAGGAAATAGGCAATACGCTGTTTCCGCTCTTCAGCCGAGATGTCGGCCCTGCGGAGGAGGGGGTATTCGACGTTTTCTGCTGCGGAGAGTACCGGGAATAGGTTGAATGTCTGAAAAATGAAGCCTATGGAGCGAGCACGTAAGTCGGCTAATTCATTTGGTGTTTTAGTCGAGATGTCTTCTTCGTTTATGAAGATTTTGCCGCGTGTTGGCTTATCGATACAGCCTATCAGGTTGAGTAGGGTAGTTTTGCCGCTACCAGATGGGCCGGAAATGGCGAGAAATACGCCGGGGTCAATAGACCATGTAATATCATGGAGCGCTTGGACGGTTTGTTCGCCAAGCTGATAGTCCTTGTATACCCGTTCAACGCGAACAACGCTCATAGCCGTGTCGCACTTGAAAAGGTTGAGCGAACTAAGCGCAGGAGATCAATCATGGGAAAAAATGACTGCCTGGTAAGGTGGAAGGTGTTTTCTTTAATGTTTGGCATCTTCCTTACGTTCCTGTGGCAATTCGCTTGGGGACAAGGAAGCGCTACCTCGGGTGAAGGCGATGCGCTTGCCCGCTCGGTTGTCGAAAAAGCGGACAGGGTTCGCTTTCCGGCAGAGGGTTTTCAGGTTGACATTGTAATTAGTTCTTCTCGTTCAGATAAAGAGTTGGAGATGCGGAAATACCGTGTTCTTTCAAAAGGGAACGAGAATACGGTTGTCATGGTTACCGAGCCGGCATCGGAGCGTGGGCAGATCATTTTGATGAAGGGGCGCGATCTCTGGGTGTTCATGCCGGAGGTGTCGCAGCCGGTGCGGATTTCGCTGGCGCAGCGCTTGACAGGGCAGGTGGCCAATGGCGATCTGGCGCGGGCGAATTTTTCCGGAGATTACAACCCGAAGATTGTCGGCTCTGAAAAGATTGCTAACGAGACTTACCACGTGCTGGAGTTGGTAGCGGTGGATCGTAGCGTGACCTATCAGCGCGTCATGTACTGGGTAAGTGAGAAATCCGGGTGGCCGTTGAAGGCGGAGTTCTATTCGCTATCCAATCGTTTGATGAAAAAGTGCAGCTACGAGAATTTCCAGACTCTGGCTGGTCGGGTGCGGCCGACGCGTTTGGTGATGGAGGATGCGCTGAGAGCCGGTGAAAAGTCGGTTCTCGAGTATAGCGAAATGCGATTGCGCGACTTGCCGGACAAGATATTCACTAAGGAATATCTTAAGAAATTGGATTAGGACTGTTTTCCAGTTTATTGATTAATAAATAATTAATCGAAAAGCAGGGCTGCAGCAACCTTTCGCCCTTCTTCGGCCAGGATGTTGTACGTGCGGCAAGCCGCGCGCAAATCCATGACATCCAGGCCAATGCCGGCATTGGCAAAGGGGCGTAGCAAGGTGCCGGAGGGGAAGCGCAATTTGGCGCCGGTACCGAGCAGGATAATCTCGGTACCCAGATTGGCCAGGATTTCCATGTCAGCTTCGCTGAGCGTGGCGACGGAGGACGTAGTCCATTCCGGTATGAGCGTGTTGGGTTGCACGATCAGGTTCTTGCCGAATTTCTCCTGGTTGACCGTGACGAAATCGGTTCCGTACGCGGTAAACAGGTTCAGGCCGGCCGTATTGGAGATGTGGAGTTTCACTGTGCGATCGATCCGAAAAGCCCGCCCAAATTGCGGTGCACCATACGAAAAGGTAGGATTATACCTTTGGCCTTAATGGGCTATCAGCGACTCCGCCGGAACCATCGCATGAAACACGTCAAGAAATCCGCCAAACTCGCCAACGTCTGCTACGACATCCGCGGCCCTGTGCTGCAAAAGGCCAAGCAGATGGAGGAAGAGGGCCACAAGATCATCAAGCTGAATATCGGCAACCTGGCTGCGTTCGGCTTTGATTCGCCTGAAGAAATCCAGCAGGACATGATTCGCAACCTGCCCAATGCGGCCGGTTATACGGATTCGAAGGGTATCTTCGCGGCGCGCAAGGCGATCATGCATTACACCCAGCAGAAGGGTATCAAGGGTGTGACGCTGGAGGATATCTACGTCGGCAACGGGGTTTCCGAACTGATTGTCATGGCGATGAACGCGCTGCTCGATGCCGGTGACGAGGTGCTGGTTCCGGCGCCGGATTATCCGCTGTGGACGGCAGCAATCAGCCTGTCGGGTGGAACGCCGAAACATTACCTGTGCGATGAGGCAAAGGGCTGGCTGCCAGATCTGGATGACATCCGCAGCAAGATCAATGCGCACACCAAGGCGATTGTGCTGATCAACCCGAATAATCCGACCGGGGCGCTGTATCCGGACGATTTGTTGCACGAGATCATCGATATCGCCCGCCAGCACCACCTGACCATCTATGCCGACGAGGTGTACGACAAGGTGTTGTACGAGGGCGTCAAGCACACGTCGATCGCTTCTTTGGCCGACGATGTGCTGATGATTACTTTCAACGGATTGTCGAAGAACTACCGCTCTTGTGGCTATCGTGCCGGCTGGATGGTGGTTTCTGGCGACAAGCGTCACGCCAAGGATTACATCGAAGGCCTCGATATGCTGGCCTCGATGCGCCTGTGTGCCAATGCACCGGGCCAGCATGGCATCCAGACGGCGCTGGGCGGCTATCAGAGCATTGACGATCTGATCAAGGATGGTGGTCGTTTGCGCCGCCAACGCGATATCGCCCATGAATTGATTACGGCGATTCCCGGTGTCAGTTGCGTCAAGCCGAAAGCGGCGCTGTACATGTTCCCGAGGCTTGACCCGAAAATCTACCCGATCAAGAACGACCAGCAGTTCATTTCCGAACTGTTGCAGGAAGAGAAGGTGCTACTGGTTCAGGGTACCGGCTTCAACTGGCCGCATCCCGATCACTTCCGCCTGGTTTTCCTGCCGCACGAGGATGACCTGCGGGAGGCGATCGCCCGTATTGCCCGCTTCCTGGAAAACTATCGCAAGCGTCACGGCACGAACTAGTGGGGAGTTGCTCGTCACGAGTTACTAGCAACACCCCTCCTGATTCCGGCGTTTTTACTAACGACTAATTACTAGCGACTAATAACTGAAATGAAACCTATCAATGTTGGCCTTATCGGCATCGGCACCGTCGGCGGTGGTACCTGGACTGTTCTCAAGCGCAATGCGGAAGAAATTACCCGCCGTGCCGGTCGGCCGATTCAGATTACTGCCGTGGCCGACCGTAACGTTGAGTTGGCCAAGCAGATCACCGGTGGCGCTGCCAAGGTAACAACCGATGCCTTCGAACTGGTCAAGGATCCGGAAATCGATGTCATCGTCGAACTGATCGGCGGCTATACCGTGGCCAAGGATCTGGTGATGCAGGCCATCGCCAATGGCAAGCACGTGGTTACCGCCAACAAGGCCTTGCTTGCCGTGCATGGTACCGAGATCTTTACTGCAGCCCAGCAGCAGGGCGTCATGGTTGCTTTCGAGGCAGCCGTGGCAGGTGGCATTCCCATCATCAAGGCGCTGCGCGAGGGCCTGACTGCCAACCGTATCGAATGGGCCGCCGGCATCATCAA
>CAZDRS010000191.1:0-4960 GCA_964507585.1 uncultured Dechloromonas sp. | reverse complement strand
CCGTGCTTCATCAGCGCGTCGAATTTCTTCAGCGCGGCGGGCGCCTTGGCCGGCGTCTTCAGGCAGGTATCGATGGCCTCGGCGGCGATCACGCCGCTGTTCATGGCGAGCAGCACGCCGGACGAGAACACCGGGTCGATGAAGGCATAGGCATCGCCGAGCATCACGTAGTTGTCGCCGTGGTTGCGCTCGGAGACGTAGGAGAAATTGCCGGTGGCCTCGACCTCATTGATCAGCTTGGCTTCGCTCAGGCGCTCGGTCAGTTTCGGACACTGGGCGAAGCCGTCGCGCAGGAATTGTTCGAGACTGCGCTCGCCCTTGGTCTTCATGTAGTACGGCCAGGTCACCATGCCAATGCTGGTGATGTCGTTCTGCATCGGGATGAACCAGAACCAGCCATGCTCGAACCAGAAAATGGTGATGTTGCCGGCTTCCTGCCCCGGATTGCGGCGGGCGCCGGTAAAGTGGCCGTAGATCGCCGAGCTGTTGTGCTTGGGATTGCGGTGCTTGATCTGGAAACGGTTGGCCAGGAAAGTGTCGCGACCCGAGGCATCGACCAGAAAGCGGGCGTGCCATTCGGTTTCATGCCCGTCGTCGTGCTGGGCGCGAACGATGACCGAATTGTCGGGCTGGAAATCCACTGCCTTCGCCTTGCAGCCTTCATGCACCTCGACGCCTTTTTTCGCCGCGTTGCGGATCAGGATGGTGTCGAACTGGTCGCGCTTGACCTGGTAGGCATGGGGCATCGACTTGTCCCAGGCTTCGGCAAAGCAGAACACCGACGACATGTCGTGGTTGGGCGAGACAAATTCGGCACCCGGCTTGAGCATGCCGATGGCCTTCACCTCCTCGGCGATGCCCATGCGCTCGAACAGCGGCAGGTTGGCCGGCAGTAGCGATTCGCCAATGTGGAAACGCGGATGGTGCGCTTTCTCCAGCATCACCACGCGGTGACCCTTTTCGGCCAGCATCGGCGCCACGGTCGAACCGGCCGGGCCGCCACCAATCACCAGCACGTCGCATTGCCGACGCTCAATCTTCTGTGCCTGTTCTTCCATCATTGCAACCTTTAATCGATCTCTGCGGCGGCGAAAGTTTTTTATTTGCCCTTGTAGGTCATGTAACCCACGGTTTCCGAGTGGCCATCGATCTTGCTGACCGTTCCCTTGGCCCAATACACGTAGTAGGGGCCGAAACTCGACCACCAGTAGCGCCAGTACGGGCCGTCAAGGCGGGGATTCTCGTTGGTCTGCGGATGGCCGACCGACATGATGACCTGTTCCTTGGTCATCCCCTTCACCAGTTGCCCCTTGGCGATGGCATTGCGTACGGCCGGCGAGAACTTGGCAATCTTCACCTTCGGATCGTCGAGCACGACGAGCTTGTTCACCCATTGCTCGGTCGTTTCTTCGGCCCGCCCGTAATCGTGACCAAGGCGCATCGGCTTGCCGTCGATCTCGACATAGGCGCGGTAGCCGTCGATCTTCCTGACGCTGATTGGCGTTCCGGCTGGAATGAAAGGCAGTTGGGCCAGGTTGGAGTCGCTGATCCAGTCGCCGGAATAATGCAGGTTGCAGCAGGCATAGCCATTACGGATACCGGCATCCTTCTTTGCTTCGGCCGCCGGCTTGCCGTCTTCCGGGTTAGCTTCGTTGCTCTTGCAAGCCCCCAGGGCCAGGCTTGCGCAACAAACGGCCGCCAGCAGGCGCATGGCGCCAAAACGCTTCGTATCCTTCATTACCGGCCCCCGATTCCCGCTCCGCAAGACCGCCGATTATACCGCCGCCTGTGCAGCCGGCGGCGGGCAGCAGGCCGTTCCTTCATAGACCACCGGGATAATCTGCTTGGCTGCCTCCCGGCGGGTCAGTTTGACCGGCGACATCGACACGATGTTGTCGATCTGCAGATCGGTCGATAACTGCGGCTTGAGGCCCAGCGGCTGACGCGGATGCAGCCGGAATTCGCGCTTGGCCTTCTCCAACTGTTCCTTGTTGGAACTGAAATAACGGGCGGCGGCAATGGTTTCCGGCAGGTGTTTCACGACATGCCAGAGGCTCCAGCGGTGCTGCCACAAGCGCTTGGCAAAACGGCGGCGATAACCCTTGCTGTCGTAGAAGCGCTTCACATGCCAGTTGTACAGCGCATCCATTTCCTCGCGCGTTTCGAAACCTTCCGGCTTGTAAACGAAATTCAGGCAATTCATCAGGCGCCAGTCCTCGATGAAATCGCCCTGCGGGTCATTCACGCATTCATCCCAGATCGGCGCGCCATGCAACGGGCTGAACTTGGTCATGTTCATTTCGTCGAGCCCCAGCGACAAGATGAAATCGCTGGTCGTACGCACCGTTTCCGGTGTCTCGCCGGGCATGCCGAAAATGAACAGGCCCTTGGCGCGCAAGCCGGCAGCGTGGATCTGGCGTACCGTGTCGCGCACCGCCTCGAGGGTTACCCCAGCCTTGTGGCGCTCCATCATCCCGGCATCGGCCGACTCGATACCGAGCGATACCATCAAGGCCCCGGCCTTTTTCAGCTTGACCAACATTTCGTCCGAAGTGTGCCCGGCGCGGATGGCGCAATTGAACTGCATGCCCAGGGGCTTTTCGATCAGCAGGTCGCACAGGTCGAGCACGCGCTGCTTCTTGGCCGTGAACAGGTCGTCGTACATGTTGATGTGCCAGACGCCGAACTTGTCGCGCAGGTACTTCATGTGCTCGTAGATGTATTGCGGCGAATTGGTCTTGTACAAGCGCTCGAATACCGTCCGATCGCAGAAGGAGCAGGTGTAGGGGCAACCGCGCGAGGTGATCATCGTCGCCCCGTAGCGCTGCTCATAGGCGAACAAGGGCAAGTGGTAGTCGTGTGGAAACCCGGCCAACTTCTCGTAAGCGGGGAAGGGCAGTTCATCGAGGTCGACAATGCGGTCGCGGCGCGGATTGGCGACGATACGCCCGTTTTCATCACGCCAGATCAGGTTGCCAATGCCGGCCAAGGGCTTGCCATCGGCCAGTTCCAGCATTGCCCCTTCGCCTTCGCCGATGACCAGGCAATCGATTTCCGGGAATTTCTCCAGAATCGGTGCGCCGAGCGAAGAAACATGGACATTGCCAAACACGATCCTGATGTCCGGCCGCCGCTCGCGGATATAGGCAGCAATTTCGAAAGCATCCATGAAGCCGGAGGTGGTAGCTGAAAATCCCACCATTTCCGGATTGGTAGCCAGCACGATTTCAGCGTTTTCAGCCGTCGTCGGGGGGGCATACGGCCCCAGGCAATCGTGAAGCTGTACCTGATGCCCGAATTTTTCCAGCCATGACGCCAATTGCATGATGCCGATGGGCGGCATCCGGTTGGCCAGCACCGAAAAATCCGGTTGCCCCGGTACGAAATTGAAACCGGCAGGATGGACGAGCGTAACGCGCATGGATCTTCCCCGAACGAAGTGGCGTGATTTTATTAGAAATCCACAACCTATTCCGGTTCCGAGGGCAAGCTCTTGAATAGACCAAAGGTCTTCGTCGCAATCGCTTGGAAGCAGAGCTTTCACATAGTCTGAACCGGGTTTTGCCACTGCTGGCAAACCGCTGTACACAGCTTTATCTAATAACTGTGTATACAGTAACTACTGAGAATATAGCGTCGACAAATCTGTTGATAACTAAAAATTAGTTATTGAAATCAGTTCGATAGATACCGCAAAACGGGTTTGGTAAACCTCTGGATCGCCTGTGGATGAAATCGGGACAATTTTTGGAAATTTCCAAAAACGTGAGTTGCCCACATTACACAGACAAGTTGTGCACAGGCTTATCGACAAGCCAAAAACGGATTATTTGCCGATACAAAACCGGCTGAAAATGACGCCCAGAAGGTCGTCGGCGGTAAATTCGCCGGTAATTTGACCCAAATCCTGTTGAGCCAGACGCAATTCCTCGGCAAATAACTCCAGTGCCGGCATCACGCCTTCCACTACCGCGCGGGCTGCAGCAACATGTTCCTGGGCATCCGACAGGGCACGCAAATGGCGCTCGCGGGCAATGAAGACATCCTCGGCCTGGTGCCAGCCGGCAATGCGCAGCAACTCGGTACGCAGCAGGTCGATACCCTGGTTCGCCTTGGCTGACAGCGAAATCGCCACGCCATCAGTCTCCTCGTGGCGCTCGGGCTGCCGCTCGGCCAGGTCAATCTTGTTGAAAACGGTGATGCGCTGAAGATTGGCCGGCAGACGGGCAAGAATGGCGCGGTCGGCATCGCTCACGCCGGTTCGCGCATCGACCAGCAGCAGGACGACATCCGAACGCTCGATTTCCTTCCAGCTGCGTTCGATGCCGATGCGCTCGACTTCGTCCTCCGTCTCGCGCAGGCCGGCCGTATCGATGATATGCAGCGGGATGCCTTCGATCTGGATGGTCGAGCGCAAGGCATCGCGTGTCGTGCCGGCAATCGGTGTCACGATGGCCAGGTCGTCGCCAGTCAGGCGGTTCAGTAACGATGATTTGCCAACATTCGGCTGGCCAGCGAGCACGACGTGCAGGCCGGATTGCAGCAGCTTGCCCTGGCCGGCCCGGTCGAATATCTCGGCCAGCTTTACTTGCAGACGCTCCAGGCGCCCGAAGGCGTTGGCGGCCTGCAGGAAATCGATATCTTCTTCCGGGAAATCCAGCGTCGCTTCAACCAGCATGCGCAGGTTGATCAGTTCTTCGTTCAACTCGCCGATGGCCCGCGAGAATTCTCCCTGCAGCGAACGCACGGCCGAACGCGCGGCACTGGCCGTCGCGGCGTCGATCAGATCGGCAACAGCTTCGGCCTGGGCCAGATCCATCTTGCCGTTCAGGAAGGCACGACGGCTGAATTCACCGGGTTCGGCCAGGCGAGCGCCAAGGTCGAGGCAGCGGGCGAGCAGCATCTGCATGACGACCGGGCCGCCATGACCCTGCAGTTCGAGGACATCCTCGCCGGTGAA
>CAZDRS010000190.1:0-5004 GCA_964507585.1 uncultured Dechloromonas sp. | reverse complement strand
GTGCAATTGCTGATCCAGGCTGCCGAGCAGGTGCCCAACCTGCAGTTCCTGGTCAACGCGGCCAAGGCCATCTTCACCCTGCTCGACAAGAAGGGCTGGGATAGCGACCTGGCCGGCCGGGCGGTCGAATACCTGCAACGGGCCCAGCGCAAGGATAGAAAGAACCCCAAGGTCGCCTCGGCACGCCAGCTCTACATTACGGTGGCCAAGAAGTACGGCATCGTGGCGGAAAACATCTGAAAGCCTGTCGCCCGCGGCGGCGCAACATTTTGAAACCATTTGCCCGGCGGCGCATTCATCCCTTTTCCGTGGCGGTGCGTTGATTGCTTGTCGGCCTGCCTTGGCGCGGGCCATTTCCCCTTTCTGGGAGTCGGAAATGCCGAAGTCCGTTGTCCGCATGTTTGCTGCCGTGCTGCTCTGCGTTGCCCTGCCGGCGATGGCGCAGAGCGATCCGCCGAGCCGGGTCGGCCGTTTGTCCCATCTCGAAGGCGAGGTGAGTTTCCAGGTCGATCCCCGTGACGATGGCGGGCCGGCGACCTTGAACTGGCCGGTCAGCAGCGGGGCTGTCCTGCGTACCGGGCGGCCCGGGCGGGCCGAGGTGTGGATCGGCTCGACGGCCTATCGCCTGAAAAGCAATAGCGAGGTGGCCTTTCCGGTCGTTGACGATCACCGGGTCGATATTCGCCTGAGCGGCGGCAGCCTGGCCGTCAGCGTGCTCGATCGCGAACAGGCCGACGATGTCGAGATTGAAACCCCGGACGGCATTATCCGTTTCCAGGCGCCGGGGCGTTATCGCATCAATGCCCTGGCTGAGCATAGCGAATTGCTGGTACTGGCCGGGCGGGCGACGTTCGACGATGGTCGGCGTTCCTGGCCGGTGGGTGCCGGCCAGATGGCAACGCTGGGCCGTGACGGCGAACGGCTGGATGCCATCCGTGGCTACGATGCTTTCGACCAGTGGGTGGGCAATCGCGAGAATGCCGCACTGGCCGGCCAGGCGCGACGCTACGTCTCGCCGTACATGACCGGCTACCAGGATCTGGATAGCTACGGCGACTGGCGCAACACCAGCGATTACGGCACGGTCTGGTATCCGCGTACCGTTGCTGCCGACTGGGCTCCCTATCGATTCGGCCGCTGGGCCTGGGTTGCCCCCTGGGGCTGGACATGGATCGATGCCGCACCCTGGGGCTTCGCGCCCTTCCATTACGGGCGCTGGGCGATGATTGCCGGCCGCTGGGCCTGGGTGCCCGGCCGCCCGCTGGCCCGCCCGGTCTATGCACCGGCCCTGGTCGGCTGGGTGGGCGACTCCGGCTGGAATGTCAGCTTCAGCTTTGGCACCGCGCCGGCGGTGGGCTGGTTCCCGCTCGCCCCGCACGAGGTTTTCGTGCCGGCCTACCGCTACAGCCCGCAGTACGTTCGCCAGGTCAATGTCGGTCATGTGCATGACCTGCGGGTCGTCGACCGCAGCCTGCGCGGTGCCCCGCCGGCCTACGCCTACCGTGGGGTGACGCAGGCGGTGACGGTGGTGCCGAGCAGCCATCTGCGCGAAGGTCGGCCGATCTCGGCCGGCGATTGGCGGCCGGCCGATCGCCATGACCTCGGGCGCGCCCCGCAAGCCCGGCAGGCGCCGAATGCCCAGTGGCTGGCACCGACGGCAGGGGCGCAACGTCCGTACCGGGAAGAGTCGCCGCGTCGCGAGTTCGATGGTGGGCGGCCGAATGGCGGTAATCGCGACATGCCGCGTACAGAGGGCATGTCGCGCGACAGTGAGCGGCCGGCCTTCCGTCAGCCTACAGAAAACCGTGACCGCCCACCGGCTGCGGATTGGCGTCGTGGCCCGCCGGATGCCGGTCGCGAGCCAATGCCGGAGATGCGCCGGGATGAGCGCCGCCGCTCGCTGGATATGCAGCCGGGGGCGACGGCTCCGGCCATGCGCCAGCCGCCGGCCGATGCCGGGCAAGCGGCGGCGAGTGAGCCGCGCCGCGAGTTCTTCCGGCGTCAGCCCGAGGTTCGTGGCGGTGAGGTTCCTGCCGACACGAGCCGTCCGGAGCGGCAGCCGATGGCTCCGGTCATGGCACCGCAGCGCCAGTCGGAAGCGATTCCCAGCCCCTTGCCGCAGCGTCGGGAGATGATGGCGCCCGACATGCGCCGCGAGGAAAGGCCACAGCCGGCATTGGCGGTACCGGAGCGGGAGTTGCGCCGAGAAATGCCACGCGAAGTTCAGCGGGAGATGCCGCGCATGGAGCGCCCGGCCCAAGGCGTAGCGCCAAGTCCGATGCCCCAGGCGATGCCGCAGCGCGAAGCACCCAGGCCGGCCCCGGAAGTCCGGATGCCGGCGCCGCAACCGGCGGCTCCCCAGCCCGCCCCTCCCCCGCGCGCCGAACCGCCGCGGCAGCCGGCGCCTCAGGGCGGCGGCAACGAGCCGCATCGCCGCCGCGACGAGGAACGCGAACGGCGTTGAAAACATCTTCCACCAATGACAAGAGGCCCGAAACCGGGCCTCTTGTCTATCCGGCTGCGGCGCTCAGTGCTTGTGGCCGAGGCCGAGATAGGCCTCGATGACGCGCGGGTCGGCGGCCAGTTCGCCGCTCGGGCCGGCCAGCTTGACCTCGCCGGTTTCCAGCACGTAGCCGTAGTCGGACACCTGCAGCGCGGCGCGGGCGTTCTGCTCGACGAGCAGGATGGCGACGCCGGTTTCCTTCAGGGCCGAGATGGTGCGGAAGATTTCCTTGATGATCAGTGGTGCTAGGCCGAGGCTGGGCTCGTCGAGCATCAAGAGCTTGGGCTTGGCCATCAGGGCGCGGCCCATGGCCAGCATCTGGCGTTCGCCGCCGGACAAGGTGCCGGCCAGCTGGGTGCGGCGCTCTTCGAGGCGCGGGAACAGTTCGAATACCTCGTCCATGGTTTCCATCTCGTCGCGATGGCCGGTGCGGTAGCGGTCGAAGGCGCCGAGCAGCAGGTTGTCCTCGACGCTCATTTCGGCGAACAGCTCGCGCTTTTCCGGCACCAGCGTCATGCCGTGGCGAACCAGGTGCTCGACCGAGCGTTCACGCTTCTGCAACTGGCCCATGTAGACGATGTCGCCATCGGACGGCAGCAGGCCCATCAGGGCCGAGAGCAGCGTCGTCTTGCCGGCGCCGTTGGGGCCGATGACGGTGACGATCTCGCCGCGGCGGATGGTCAGGCTGACCTCGTGCAGCGCCTCGACCTTGCCGTAGGCGACGCGCAGGTTCTTGACGTCGAGAATGACCTCGTTGTCGTGCAGGTGGGTCTTGCTCATTATTCGACTCCCCCGAGGTAGGCTTCAAGAACCTTCGGGTCTTTTTGCACTTCTTCCGGCAGGCCCTCGGCGATTTTTTCGCCGAATTCCATGACCACGATACGATCGGCCAGGCCCATCACGAAGTCCATGTCGTGCTCGACGAGCAGGATGCCCATGCCTTCGGCGCGCAGCTTGGTCAGCAGTTCGGCCAGCGCCTGCTTTTCCTTGTAGCGCAGGCCGGCGGCCGGTTCGTCGAGGAGCAGCAGGCAGGGGTCGGAAGCCAGGGCGCGGGCGATTTCGACAATGCGTTGCTGACCCAGGGCCAGGCTGCCAGCCGGTTCGAACATGTGCTCGGCCAGCCCGACGCGCTCGATCTGACGGGCCGCTTCGGCGAGAAGGCGGTTTTCTTCGGCACGATCCAGGCGTAGCGCCGACGACAGCACGCCCTTGCTGCCGCGCAGGTGGGCGCCGATGGCGACGTTTTCCAGCACGCTCATGTTGCCGAGCAGGCGGACGTGCTGGAAGGTTCGGCTCATGCCGCGTTTGGCGATGTCACGGGCGACCAGGTCAGCCGTCGATTCGCCGAGGAAGGCAATCTTGCCCTCGGTGGCCGGATTGACCGCCGAGATGCAGTTGAACATCGTGCTCTTGCCGGCGCCGTTCGGGCCGATCAGCGCCATGACCTCGCCGGCTTTCACGCTCAGGCTCATGTTGTTGTTGGCAACCAGGCCGCCGAAACGCTTGGTGACTTCGTTGGCTTCGAGCAGCACGGTACCGCTGGTCACCGGCTGGCGGCGTGGGAGCGGCTCGCCCTGCGGCACGTTGCGTACGACGGAGCGGGTCGGCAGCAGGCGCAGGATGACCGGCCACAGACCGGCGCGGGCCTTTTGCAGCACCAGCACCATGGCGATGCCGAAGACGATGATCTCGAAATTGCCGCTCTGGCCGAGCAGTTGCGGCAGCCAGTCCTGCAGCCATTGCTTCAGGATGGTGATCACGCCGGCACCGAGCACGGCGCCCCAGACGTGGCCGATGCCGCCGACCACCGCCATGAACAGGTATTCGATACCCTGGTTCAGCGCGAACGGCGTCGGGTTCACGAAGCGTTGCAGATGGGCGTACAGCCAGCCGGAGATGCTGGCCAGCAGCGCGGCGATCAGGAAGATGACGATCTTCTCGCGGGCCGTATTGACGCCCATCGCCTCGGCCATCACGGTGCCGCCCTTGAGTGCGCGGATGGCGCGACCGACGCGGGAATCGAGCAGGTTGCTGACGCTGACGATGGCGAGCAGCACGACCAGCCAGATCAGGTAGAAGAATTCGCGGCCCGACTTTAGCTCCCAACCGGCCAGCGATACGGTCGGGATACCGGTGATGCCGGTATGGCCGCCGAGGAATTCGACGTTGCCGAACAGGAAATACAGGCTGATACCCCAGGCGATTGTGCCCAGCGGCAGGTAGTGGCCGCCCATGCGCAGCGTGATGAAGCCGAGCGACAGCGCGACGGCAGCGGTCAGCGCCATGCCGATGAACAGCGTCAGCCACGGCGAAACGCCATGCACGGTGGTCAGCCAGGCCGTGGTGTAGGCGCCGAGGCCGACGAAGGCCGCCTGGCCGAAAGAAGTCAGGCCGCCGACGCCGGTCAGCAGCACGAGGCCGACGGCGACCACGGCGTAGAGGCCGATATAGTTGAGCAGGGTGACCGAAAACTCCGGCAGCAGCTGCGGTGCGAGGGCGAG
>CAZDRS010000189.1:0-5010 GCA_964507585.1 uncultured Dechloromonas sp. | reverse complement strand
ATCGCCGACGCCAACATCGACGTCGACATGATCATCCAGAACGTCGGCCACGACGGCACCACCGACTTCTCCTTCACGGTCAACCGCGGCGATTTCGCCAAGGCCCAGGGCATCCTGGAAACCGTCAAGGCCAAGCTCGGTGCCCGCGAAATCACCGGCGACAACAAGATCTGCAAGGTTTCTGCCGTCGGCGTCGGCATGCGCTCGCACCCGGGCGTCGCCTCCAAGATGTTCAAGGCCCTGGCCGATGAAGGCATCAACATCCAGATGATTTCGACCTCCGAGATCAAGATTTCCGTCGTCCTCGACGAGAAGTACCTGGAGCTGGCCGTCCGCGTCCTGCACCGTACCTTCGGTCTCGACCAGTAATCGTTTGACCAAAAGGCGCGGAATCGCTATCATCCGCGCCTCGTTGTAGCCGGACAGGACACGTGGCCGAGAGGTCGAAGGCACTCCCCTGCTAAGGGAGCATGCGGGCAAAACCTGCATCGAGGGTTCGAATCCCTCCGTGTCCGCCACTCTAGAGTGGCGTTCCTGCTCGTGATGAGTGACAAAGCCCTGACTGTTCAGGGCTTTTTCATTTTGTGGCGTCGGTTTCGTCGGGGCATGATTTCTGGTTCCACACACAAAATGATGCCCTTGTGAAATCAGGAATACACGGTTTTGCGAAATGGTGAGCGATTAGCCAAGCCCAAGTCGTGTTTCCAAAGCGGTGTGTCGTAAAAGACGGGGAGGTTTTTGGGGGCGGTCTTTGCGCATTCGTGAGCCACCCACTTTTCCGGCCTTCCATGCGGCGGCGTCCAGTCGAATAGCTTCTCACCCCGTACTGCGCCAAGAAAAACGCCGCCAGTGCGTCGGCAGCGTTGTTTGTGTGGCTCTGGGTTACCGATTTGAGCCTTGATACGGACTATCTCAGGTGGCGACCTTTGCAAGCATGTGCGTTAGCTGCATGACATGCTCGGCCTCTTCCTGCGCAAACTCTTCAGCCATAAGCTTTACCCGAGGGTCATTCGTGTTTTGAGCCACGGATTGGTAATACTCCAGACCGCTGCGCTCACTCACGAGAGCCAACTCCACGGCTGCATGTACATCCATCATGGCGTCGACACCCCACCATGGGGCTGCCTCCGGGGATTCGCCATTCGGCCATTCGTATCCGTCAGTCGGCAAATCGACGATATGCCGGAAACCGGCCCGTGCCATAGCTTCCTTCAAGTGCAGCCTGGAGAAGTCCGCAAACTGGCGGAAAACCGCTTCCACCTTCTCATTGCCGTGCGTTGCCATCAACTCGGCCAATTCATCAAAACGACGAGCCGCTTCTGCTTCCAGTCGAACGGCATGAGCCAGAAATTTGCGAATGCTGTCCATGGCGTTATCCGAATTTGAAGAGAATGCCAAAGCCACCCCTTGGGTAGTTCCAGTCGACGTTGCCTTTATCGCAAACCAGGCGGCAGGTACCGCACTCCAGGCAACCATCAACCACCAGGTCAATGCCACCCGATTCGCTTTCACGCCAGCAACCAGCCGGGCAGCATACGGTGCACGGCTTGGCGTCGCAGCTTAGGCAAGTCGAAGCCTGAAAAACCTTGATGTGCGGGCGTCCGACGTCAACGCGATAGCGGTCTTGGAACAGCTTTTCTTCCACATTAACCTTGGGTGGAATGAAATCGGTCGGTGCGTTCATCGGAAAGCCCTCCAGAATTTGAATGCGTCGCCCAGCAAGCCGAGTACGGAGCGCCGCTGCGTCAGCTCGCGCAGAATTTGTTTTTGCTTTTCACGTTTCGGCCGGCCATCGACCGTCAGCATTTCGCGCGCGGCATTGCCAACGAAGTCGGGGTACATGCCGAGTATGTGTGGGTTGCGGCTGAGCAAATCGGGCACGTCCTCGTACTTCTTCAGGTCGTCCATGACGAAGCTGTCATCCAGGCGCTGCTTGTACCCGGCCAGGTGCTGGGCGGTAAATGCCTTTTTCTGGGCGTGCAGTTCGATCAGGGTTTCCGCCGCAAGCCGGCCCGAGGTCATTGCCAGGTTGGAGCCTTCGCGATGCACGGCGTTCACGAATCCAGCCGAATCGCCGACGACCAGCCAACCATCGCCATACAACTGCGGTAGGGCCTTGTAGCCCCCTTCGGGAATCAGATGGGCGGCATATTCCTTCATCTCCGCCCCTTCGATCAGCGGCTTGATGGACGGGTGATTCTTCATCGCCTCCAGTAACTGATACGGCGTCAGGCTCTGCTTCTTCATGTCGGACAGCATGCAACCGATACCGACTGCCAGGGAGTCCTTGTTGGTGTACAGGAAGCCCGTGCCAACCATGCCGTGCGTGATATTGCCGGCAATTTCGATGACGACGCCTTGGCTGCCTGTCAGGTTGAAGCGCGCCTCGATGGTTTCCTTGGGCAGGAACAACACTTCCTTGACGGCCAACGCCATGTCTTCAGCCCTGACCTGTGGTCGCAAGCCGGCACGCTCGCCGAGCAGCGCATTGGCGCCATCGGCCAGAACGACGCAATCAGCGTAGATGTCACCCTGCTCGCGCTCGGTACGGACACCGATGACTTTCCCGGATTTGTCCTTCAACAGTTCCTTGACGGTGGTTTCGCAGATAACGAGGGCACCCGCCGACTTCACCTTCTCGGAGAACCAGCGGTCGAAGCGTGCGCGGATGATGGTGTAGCGGTTGTAGGGCTCCTGCGAGAAACGTGCATCGCGATAGGTCGCCCCTGTGCAAGACTGGTTTTCGTCGAGCAGCCACATGCGCTGCTCGGCGATATGGCGCTCCAGCGGTGCCGAATCGCGGAAGTCCGGCATGATTTTCTCAAGCGCGTTGGCGTAGAGAATGGCGCCCTGGACGTTCTTGGTGCCCGGCGATTCGCCGCGTTCCAGTTGCAATACGTTGAGCCCGGCCTTGGCGAGGGTGTAGGCGGTCGCGTTACCGGAAGGGCCGGCGCCAACCACAATGACATCGAATTTTTCCATCATTGAGCCTTCTCTGTTGCTGCCATGGCACGGCTTGCCTGCGTGGCGGCCAGGCGCTTGCCGAATGCGGCCTCAAGGGCGGGCAGGAGTTCAGTCACATTGCCGATCAGGGCGTAGTTGGCGAAGTCAAAGAGCGGGGCATTGGGATCCAGATTGATGCCTGCGATGACATCGGCCCCCTCCATGCCAACCCGATGCTGGACGGCTCCCGAAATGCCTGCGGCGATGTAGAGCTTGGGCCTTACCGTCTTGCCGGATTGACCGATTTGTCGCTCCGTATCTGCCCAGCCGGCATGCACTGCCGGGCGGGATGCGCCGACTTCGGCACCGAGCACCTTGGCCAGGCTGGTCAAGAGGGAGAAGTTTTCCGGCTTGGCCATGCCGCGCCCGCCGGAAACGATGAAGTCGGCAAAGGCCAGTTGTGGCTTGTCGGCCCGGGCATCGGGAATGAAATCGAGCATTTTGGTAACAATGTCGGCTTCTTCCAGTTGCAGGCTGTGCTCGATGACCTTTGCCGCATGCTCAGGATTCTTGGCCGGCATGGGCATAACCCGCGGCCGTACGGTAGCCATTTGCGGACGCGTCGCCAGGTTGACGATGGTGCACATCAGGCTGCCGCCAAAGGTCGGTCGGCTGGACAGCAACGAGCGGTCGCTGGTGTCGATATCCAGCCCGGTGCAGTCGGCCGTCAGGCCGGTGAGGAGGGTCGTGGCTACCGAACCGGCGAGGTCGCGGCCCTGGGTTGTGGCACCGAGCAGCAGAATTTCCGGCTGGTAGGTATTGACCAACTCGGTCATGCTCGCCGTGTAGGACTGGTTGCGGTAATCGTTCAGTACTGGATGCTGGGCAAGGTAGCAATTATCTGCACCATAGGCCCCGACCTCCTTGACGATGGCCGTGACTTCGGCGCCCATGCCGCCTAGAAGAATGCCGGATAGTTCCACACCGAGTTTGTTGGCAAGGTCGCGACCTTTGCCAAGCAGTTCCCAGGAAACCGGGTGGACATGGCCATGCTCATGCTCGATGAATACCCAGACGCCCTTGTAGGACTTGAAGCGCTCGGGCAGGACGCGCTTGGGTTTCTTGATGGGTTTGGCAGCGGTGTCGAGTGCGTCGCTCATTGGCCTGCTCCCTGCTGTTTTAGTTGTTCCAGATGCTCCAGGATGGCATCTTCAAGATGGGGGAAGTCGGCAAATAGCCGCTCGACGAAGGCATCGGCCATCGCCTCGGGTGTCTCGCCTTCGATGCGCTGGGCCTTGATGGCCTTTGGCTTGGGGCCAAATACCTGGGCGACGACGGTTGGCGATCCCTTGAGGCCAACCTGTGTCAGGTCGACGCTGATGGCATCGCGGTTCCACTGCCGTACTTCCTGGCGTGCTGCGCGGAACATCCCCGGCATATCGGCAAAGCGGATTTCGTTGGTGCCTTCCAGCATCGTAATCACTGCGGGAAGGGTCGATTTGAGCACCTGGACGCCACCTTCGGCGCGGCGCTCGACGAGGATATGCTTGCTCGCCGTGTCGAGTTCGCGAATGGCCGATACATAAGTCAGCAATTGGTGACCAAGACGAATCGCAATGCCCGGCCCGACCTGGGCAGTGTCACCATCGATGGTCTGCTTGCCCGTGAAAATCAAATCGATGGGGTGTTCGCCATCCAGCGTACGGAGTGCCGATGCCAGGACATAGGAAGTAGCCAGGGTATCTGCCCCGGAAAACACCTTGTCGGTAATCAGAATCGCGTCATCGACTCCGAAGGACAGGCATTTGCGCAACGCATCCTCGGCTTGCGGCGGCCCCATGGTTAGGACAGTGACCTTTGCGCCGGTCTTGTCCTTGATGCGTAGCGCCTCTTCCAGGGCAAACAGGTCATAGGGATTGATAATGGTCGGAACACCTTGACGCATGATGGTGTTCGTCACGGGGTGCACCCGGATTTGGGCACTATCCGGAACTTGCTTGATACAAACCGCGATATGCATGGATTTCTCGTACGGTGAGCAGTTAAACGCGCCTTCAGTTCAGCGAT
>CAZDRS010000188.1:0-5037 GCA_964507585.1 uncultured Dechloromonas sp. | reverse complement strand
TGTGCGTGCGCATCGGCGCCATGCGCTGCCACAGCCAGGCGCTGACCATCAAGCTCAAGAAGGATGTGCCGCTCGACGAAATCAGCGACATGCTGGCCAAGGCCAATCAATGGGCCAAGGTCGTGCCGAATGATCGCGAGATCTCCGAGCGTGAGCTGACCCCGGCTGCCGTTACCGGCACGCTGACCGTGCCGGTTGGTCGTCTGCACAAGATGGCCATGGGCCCGGAATACCTGGCGGCCTTTACCTGTGGCGACCAGTTGCTGTGGGGCGCTGCCGAGCCGCTGCGCCGCATGCTGCGTATCCTGCTCGACGCCTGATTGGGCGTTTGGTCACAAAAAACCGGGGCGAGTCCCCGGTTTTTTATTTGTTGGGAATACGCCAAAAGGCTATAAATTAGAAGCGGGTTTAGCTTGCATTGCTAAGTCCATGATGTTAATTTGAAAGTCCCAAATTCCACACTCAGGGTTTCGCCGTGACCGAAACTAAACACATCCAATTCAAGAAGCGTGCGGCAGCCCTTGCTGTCGCCTCGTGCATGTCGTTGGCTCCCCTGGTTGCAGAGGCGGCCGGACTCGGTAAATTGACCGTTTTGTCCGGGCTTGGGCAGCCGTTGCGCGCTGAGCTCGATATTGGTGCCGCCAAGGATGAGTTGGCCGGGATGACTGCCCGGTTGGCTCCCCAAGATGTGTTCAGACAGGCCGGTGTCGATTTTGCCAGTGTCTTGCTTGATTTGCGTTTCGCCGTGGAGAAGCGCGCGGGTGGGCAGGCGGTGGTCAAAGTCACGTCGTCGAAGCCGATCAACGAACCCTTCCTCGATTTTCTCGTCGAACTGAACTGGCCTGCCGGTCGTCTGGTGCGCGAATACACCTTCCTGCTCGACCCGCCGGAAATCGCCGTCAAGCAGGCAGCTCGTCCGGTTGCCGAGGCGCGCATCGTGGAAACCGTTCGCGGCGGAGGTGCTGTCGAGGATCGGCCTGCCCCGGCCAAGGCCGCATCGCGTCCTACCCCGGCTCCGAAAGTTGCCGCAGAGCCGAAGGCGGCGGATGGTGCCAATACGCGTGTTGTGCAGGCTGGTGAAACGCTGCGCAAGATCGCTGGCGAGACGAAATATGATGGCGTCTCCCTGGAGCAGATGCTGGTCGGTCTGTTCCAGAACAACCCGGATGCCTTCATCGGGCAGAATGTTAATCGCCTGAAGGCTGGGGCCATTCTGAACGTGCCGGAAAAATCGGTTGTGGAATCGGTTTCGCCGGCTGAGGCCCGCAAGGTTTACGTTGCCCAGACCGGTGACTGGAATAACTATCGCCAGAAACTGGCCGCGTCGACTGCCAAGACCCCGGCCAAGGCTGAAGAGGGGGGCGCCCAGTCGAGTTCCGGCAAGATTACCGCCAAGGTCGAGGAAAAGGCGGTGCCTGCCGAACAGGGCAAGGATCAGGTCAAGGTGGCGCGTACCGATGCAGCGGCGAAGGGAGCTGCAGCCAAGGCTGCGGAAACGGCCGAGCAGGTTGCCAAGGACAAGGCGCTCAAGGATGCGCAGGAACGCATGGCAGTTCTCGAGAAGAATGTCGGCGAATTGCAGAAGCTTCTGGAAATGAAGAGCCAGAAGTTGGCCGAGTTGCAACAGCCGGCCAAGAAGGAAGAAGCAAAGCCGGTCGAGGCCGCTAAACCGGTGGAGCCGCCAAAACCGGCCGCCAAGGTCGAAGAGCCGCCCAAGCCTGCGGATGTGGCAAAGCCGGTTGAGCCTCCAAAGCCTGTCGAGGCGCCGAAACCGGCAGCAGAAGTGAAGCCGGCCGAGGCACCGAAGGCTGAACCGCCCAAGCCCGCCGCACCGCCCAAGGCCGTTGTGCCGCCAGTTCCGGTCGAGGAGCCTGGCCTGGTCGATTCGCTGATGGAAGATCCGCTGCCCCTGGTTGGCGGTGGTGGCATCTTGGCGTTGCTGGCTGGTTATTTCATGCTCAAGCGCCGCCGTTCGCAAACCTCGTCGCTGGAAACCACTGCGGCGCCGATGCCTTCCAGCCTTGGCCCCAATTCGGTATTCCGCATGACCGGCGGGCAGAGTGTCGATACCGGCAATACGCCGCCGCAAACGGGCGATTTCAGCCAGACGGGCCCGGGCACCATCGATACGGACGAAGTCGATCCGGTTGCCGAGGCCGATGTTTACATGGCTTATGGCCGCGATACGCAGGCTGAGGAAATCCTGCTTGAGGCATTGCAGAAGGATCCGCAGCGAACCGCGATTCATGCCAAGCTGCTGGAAATCTACGCCAATCGCCGCAGCCTGAAGCAGTTTGAAACCTTGGCCAGCGAGTTGTATGCCCAGACCGCCGGTGTTGGCCCGGATTGGGAAAAAGCAGCTGCTCTTGGGGCGACGCTGGATCCAAGCAATCCCTTGTATAACAGTTCGGCTGCCTCGGTTGTGGCCGCAGCAGCAGTGGCTGCCGCCGAGGTGCCGCTTTTTGCCGAAGCACCGGCAGCGGAACCCGTGGCGGAAGAGGCGGCACCGGTTGCAGAGCCGGAGCAGGCCTTGCCGGAGATTGGCTTTGCCGATGGGGTCGAACGCGACACCATGGTTTTGCCGAAAGATACGGTCGAAGCACCTGCCGAGCCGGAAGCGCCGGCCGAAACAGAGAGCCTTGCCGAAGTGGCCGATGCCATGACGCTCGATTTCGATCTGGGCGAGCCGACGGTTGCACCGGAGATCAAGGAAGAAGCTGGCGAGACTGGTGAGGCGTTGGCCGAGACGGTGGTACAAGGCGGCGTCGATGCTTTGGATTTCGATCTGGCTGCCGAAGTGCCGCAGCCGGAGGCTCTGCCGGTCATCGAGGCGGCTCCCGTCGAAGAAAGCGAGCCGGAAGCCGGCATTATCGACTTCGACTTGAATGTTGCCGAAGAGCCTTTGCTGGAGCAGGCTAGTTCGACGGTGGTGTCGCCGGACTTTTCGCCTGAGGGAACCTTGGTCATGCCGTCTGCCTCGGTGTCCGAGGACATGGATGTCGGACTGGGAACCTGGGTCGGCGTAGAGGGCCAGGGTGCTTCCATCGACACGACGGCAGCTCCCGAACCGGTTGAAGATGCTTCGATGACGCGGACGGTTGTCAATACGCTGGCCGGTACCGACACCTTCGTCGGCGATGCCGATTTGCTCGATTTCGGTGCTCCGCAGGAGGCGGCGCCGGAATTGACCAATACGGTCGTCAATACCGCTGTTACCGATACCGATTCGCTGGAGTTCGATGTCAAGCTGACCGACTCGGTATTCCTGGGCGAGCCGATGGCAACGCCAGAGTTCGATATCGGCTCGATCAACCTCGATTTGTCGGCCGAGCCGTCGCCGGTTGCGCCTGAGTCGGCTGCCGAACCGCTTGCCGCGGCTCCGGCAAGCGCTCCGGCAGAGGTGGCGGCGGTACGCGACGCGCTTTGGGAAGAGGTCAATACCAAGCTCGACCTGGCCAAGGCCTATGAGGAAATGGGTGACCTGGAAGGTGCCCGCGAACTGCTGCAGGAAGTGCTGGGCGAAGGCCCGGTCGATCTGGTCGAGCAAGCCAAAACGATACTTGGCCGCATCGGCGGGTAGAATTCAGGCTTGCGATTGGCAAATGGCCCCGCGAGGGGCCGTTTGCATTTTAGGGGCTCCATTTGCATCCATCCTGTGCACTGATTGTCTGGGTCGCTGCCGTTTGCGGTGCGCAATTCCTCGGCTATTCCGGGCTGGCTGTGCTGGCGGTGCTGCCCTTGTGCTTGGCGCCGCTTGCCTGGCGGCCCTGGCTCGCCTACGTACGGCGTGCTCGCTGGCTGTTGCTGACGCTGTGGTTGATCCTGGCTTACGGCGCGCCGGGCGAAGCCTGGATGGACTGGCCGTGGGCGCCGACGCGTGAAGGCCTGGCCGAGGGAACGCTGCAGGCTGTGCGCTTGCTGGTGATGCTGCTCTGGCTGGCCTGGTTGTTCGTGGCACAGGGGCGGTCGGGGCTGGTCAGCGGCCTGTGGGGCCTGCTACGGCCGTTTCGTAGCATGGGGCTGGAGGTCGAGCGCCTGGTCGTCCGTCTGTCTCTGGTGCTCGACAATTTGCAGGTGTCGCCCGCACCGGGGGCGTGGCGGAAAATGCTTCATGCCGATGCCTTGCCGGTGACCGGGCCGGCTAGTTTGCGTTTGTCTTCCGTGCCTTGGCGATTGCGCGATAGTGCGGTGGTTTTGGTTTGTCTGGCCGTTTTGGTGGGAGTGTGGGTACGGTGAGAATTGCCCTGGGGGTCGAATATTGCGGAACCGCCTTTCGCGGCTGGCAAAGCCAGGCCGGCGGCAGAACGGTGCAGGATGCGCTGGAGGCGGCGTTGGCCAGTATTGCTGGCGGGCCGACCGGCGTGCTGTGTGCCGGTCGTACGGATGCGGGGGTGCATGCCACGCAGCAGGTCGTGCATTTCGATACCGAAGTCACGCGGCCGATCACGGCCTGGGTGCGAGGTGTCAATTCGCATTTGCCGGATGGCGTTTCGGTACGTTGGGCGCAGGAGGTTGGCGACGAATTCCATGCCCGTTTCAGCGCCCGGGGCCGGCGTTATCGCTACTTGCTGCTCAACCGGCCACAGCGGCCGGGTCTGTGGCAGGGGCGGGTCGGCTGGTTTCACGGCACCCTGGATTTGGCCGCCATGCAGGCAGCGGCTGGGTATTTGCTGGGCGAGCACGATTTTTCTGCTTTCCGGGCAGCGGAATGCCAGGCCAAGTCGCCGATCAAGACCATGAGCCATGTGTCGGTGCGGCAATTCGGTTCGATGTTCGTGTTCGATTTCGAGGCCAGCGCCTTCCTGCATCACATGGTGCGCAACCTGGTTGGAACACTGGTCTATATTGGCAAGGGGGCACAGCCGGTGGCTTGGGTCGAAGAACTGCTGCAGATGAAGGATCGCAAGCTGGCGGCGCCGACCTTTTCACCGGAAGGCCTGTATTTCCGCGGCCCGGTCTATGAGCCGCAATGGAACCTGCCCGAGGCAGGCGATGATTTTCTGGATGGTGTGCTGACATGAGAACCCGGATCAAGAT
>CAZDRS010000187.1:0-5103 GCA_964507585.1 uncultured Dechloromonas sp. | reverse complement strand
TCGCGACCCCTTGCACCCCATGCAAGTGCGCTACCAGGCTGCGCTACGCCCCGACGTGAGCCGCGCATTATACCCGAAAAGCGCCAAATTCAAAGTCGCAGCATTTCAATAATCGAGCTCAATTCACCACGCAAACCACCGGGCACCTTCGTATTCTCGGGGATTTCGATGGGTGCAACTTCCAAAGCACCACCTTCATCCAGGCGATTGCGAGCACCGCTAATCGTAAAACCTTGATTATAAAGGAGTTCGCGAATTCGCCTCACCAATAATACTTCATGGTGCTGGTAATAGCGGCGATTGCCACGACGCTTTACGGGTTTGAGCTGGTTGAACTCCTGTTCCCAGTAGCGCAACACATGCGGTTTGACGCCGCACAACTCGCTCACTTCGCCAATAGTGAAGTAGCGTTTGGCGGGAATCGGCGGCAATTCCTCGCCGCCAGCAGTCTTATGCCGTGGTTCCATCGAAGGCTAATTCAACATCCGACTTGAGTTTCTGGCTGGCATGGAAAGTCACGACACGACGTGCCGTGATGGGGATTTCCTGGCCGGTCTTGGGATTGCGCCCCGGGCGCTGCGGCTTGTCGCGCAATTGAAAATTGCCGAAACCGGACAGCTTCACGCCATCGCCGGTTTCCAGCGCATTACGGATTTCTTCGAAGAATGCCTCGACCATATCTTTGGCCTCACGCTTGTTGAGGCCAACTTTCTCAAATAGCAGGTCGGCGAGTTCGGCTTTGGTCAGCGTCATCGTTATTGTTCCGTCAGGCACGCAGTTGAGCACCGAATGCCTGTTCGAAACAGGACACCAGTTGCTGCATCGCAGCATCAACTTCCGAATCTTGCAAAGTGCGTTGAGTATCTTGCATAACTATACGGAAAGCAAGACTTTTCTTGTTTTCGGGAACCCCCTTGCCGACGTACACATCGAACAATTGGATGTCCTGAACAAGGCCGGAAATTTGCCCTTTCAAACCATCAAGCAGCGCCTGTAGCGAGACCCCCTGGTCAACGACGATCGCCAGGTCGCGAATCACCGGCGGGAATTTCGATACCTCGGCATAGGCTGGTACCTTGACTGCCTTGATGGCAGAAAAATCCAGCTCAAAAAGAACAGGAGCATTTGGCAAATCGTACTTCTGCACCCATTCCGGGTGTAGTTCGCCAACGCACCCGATTTCCTGACCATCGAGCAGCATGCGTGCGGCGCGCCCCGGATGCAGCGCCGGATGCACCAGTTTTTCGAAACGCAGGATCGCCGGCGCCATCAGTGCCTCGATATCGCCCTTGACGTCATAGAAATCAACCTTGTGCGAACCGCCCGCCCAACCTTCCGGCAAAGCACCGCCAAAAGCCAGGCCAGCCAGTTTCCAGGGCTGACGGAAGCCATTGACCGGCATTGCTGCAGCATCACGATGGAAGGTACGACCAACCTCGAAGAGGCGAACCCTGCTCTGCTTGCGCTTGAGATTAGTCACCAAATTGGACACCAGGCCACCAAACAGGTTGGAACGCATGACGGCCATCTGGCTGGCAATCGGGTTAGCCAGGCGAATCAGGTCAGCTTCAGCCGTCTTGGCGGCAAAATCGGCCTCCCACGCTTCCTCGACGAAGGCGAAGTTCACCACTTCCTGATAACCGCGGTCAGCCAACATCTGGCGGATACGATAGGCAGGGCGCTGCGCCTCGGGTTGTACCATCATTTCCAGACGACCACGCGGCGCCGGCGACGGGATATTGTCGTAACCGTACAGGCGAGCGATTTCCTCGATCAGGTCTTCCTCGATTTCCATGTCGAAACGCCAGGATGGCGGCGTCACCAGGAAGTCGTCGCCTTGCTGCTCGAACGACAAAGCCAGGCCCTTGAACAGGCCGGCGATGCACTCGGCACCCAACGGCAGACCGAGTACTTTTTCAGCCCGCGCCGTGCGCAGGCGAACCGGCTTGCGGGCCGGCAAATCGGCCTTGGCCTCGACGACCGCACCAGCCTGGCCGCCGCAGATATCGACGATCAGTTGCGTGGCCCGTTCCATGGCACGTCGCACGCCACCAAAATCGACACCACGCTCGAAGCGATGCGAGGCATCGGAGCCAAAGCCGTAACGCCGGGCACGCCCGGCAATGGCCTTGGGCGCAAAGAAAGCAGATTCCAGGAAGAGCTCCGTCGTATCCAACGTGATACCACTCTCCTCTCCCCCCATGATGCCGGCCATCGCCAAGGGCTTGGCCTCGTCGGCAATCACCAGCACATCTGCTTCAACAGCAATGGTCTGCTCGTTGAGCAACAGCAGCTTCTCCTCCGGCTTGGCCATGCGAGCATGCACCGCCCCTTCGAGTTTGGCATTGTCGAAGGCATGCAGCGGCTGCCCCAGCTCGAGCATCACGTAATTGGTGACATCAACCAGGGCAGAAATCGCACGAATGCCGCTACGCTCCAGGCGACGCTTCATCCAATCCGGCGTCGGAGCGTTGGCGTTGACACCCTTGATCACGCGCCCGCAGTACAGCGGGCAAGCCAACGGTGCATCCAGCACGACAGCTCGCTGATCAGCAATGCTCGCCGGCACTTCCGGCACCACTGGCAAACTTGTGGAAGCCCCGGTAATGGCGCCGACTTCGCGCGCAATACCCAGCAGCGAGAGGCAATCGGCGCGATTTGGCGTCAGCTTGAGTTCGAATTGATTGTCGTCTAGATCGAGATACTGGCGGATGCTCTGTCCGACCGGTGCATCGGCCGGCAGAATCAGCAGACCGGAAGCCTCTTCGGCAATGCCAAGTTCCTTGGCCGAACACAGCATGCCCGAGGATTCGATACCGCGCACCTTGGCAATCCTGATCTTGAAGTCGCCGGGCAATTCGGCACCCGGCAGCGCGCACGGCACCTTGAGGCCAACAGCAACGTTCGGCGCACCGCAAACGATCTGCTGCGGCGTACCGCTGCCGATATCGACCTGGCACACGTTGAGGCGATCGGCATCGGGATGCTTGACCACCTCCAGCACATGCGCAACAACGACATTATTGAAAGCCGGCGCAACCGGTGCCAGTTCCTCGACTTCGAGGCCGGCCATGGTCAGCAAATGGGAGAGTTCCTCGCTCGTCAGCTTGGGATCGACGAGGGTACGCAACCAGGATTCGGAGAATTTCATGGGCTAATCTCGAAAATAGGGTCAGGCAAACTGGCGCAGGAAACGCAGGTCGCCCTCGAAGAAGAGACGCAGATCATTGACGCCGTAGCGCAGCATGGTCAGGCGATCCGGCCCGAAGCCAAATGCGAAGCCGGTGTATTTTTCCGGATCGATCCCGGCAATGCGCAGCACGTTCGGATGCACCATGCCGCAACCGGCGATTTCCAGCCAGCGCCCCTTCAGCGGGCCGCTCATAAAGGCAACGTCGATTTCAGCCGACGGCTCGGTGAACGGGAAGAAGGACGGACGGAAACGCACGGTCAAGTCATCGGTTTCGAAGAAGCTCTTCAGGAAATCGGCGATCACGCCCTTCAGGTCGGCAAAGGAAACGTTCTCGCCAACCCACAGACCTTCGACCTGATGGAACATCGGCGAATGGGTGGCGTCGGAGTCGACGCGATAGACGCGGCCCGGCGCGATGATGCGAATCTCGGGCATCGTTTCCAACTGGCCGAATTTGGCGACATGCGCCTGCATGTAGCGCGCCTGGATCGGGCTGGTATGGGTACGTAGCAGCACCTTGTCGGCCAGCGTGCCGTCCGGGTTCTGCAGGTAGAAGGTGTCGTGCATCGAACGCGCCGGGTGATCCTCGGGCGTATTCAAGGCAGTGAAGTTGTGGAAATCCTCTTCGATTTCAGGGCCGTCGGCGACTTCGAAGCCGATCGAGGCGAACAGGGATTCGATGCGCTCCAGCGTGCGTGTGACCGGATGCAGGCCGCCACGCGCTTCGGCGCGTCCGGGCAGCGTGACATCCAGCGCTTCTTCGGCCAGGCGCGCTTCCAGCGCAGCCTTGCGAATGGCTTCGCGACGCTCGTTGAGGGCTGTTTCAACAGCAGTCTTGGCGACGTTGATCGCCGCACCGGCAGTTTTCTTCTCCTCGGGCGGCAACTTGGCCAGCCCCTTCAGGAGTTCGGTAATCTGGCCGCTCTTGCCGAGGAAACGGGCCTTGACCTGTTCCAGCGCGTCCGGGTCGGAAATGGCAGCGAAAGCCGCCGTGGCTTCGCTAACGATCTGATCGAGATTGTCCATGGACTAGTACCAACAAAACTACCGAATAAACAAAAAAGGAGGCTTGCGCCTCCTTTTTCTTCAAGAGCTTAAGCTCAGGCGCCGAGCTTGGCCTTGGCCTGGGCGGCCAGAGCGGCAAATGCCGGCTGATCGAAGACGGCCAGGTCGGCCAGAACCTTGCGGTCAACTTCGATATTAGCCTTCTTCAGGCCGTTCATCAGGGTGCTGTACTTCATGCCCAGCTCGCGAGCGGCGGCATTGATACGGGCGATCCACAGGGAACGGAACTGACGCTTGCGCTGACGACGGTCACGATACTGGTACTGACCAGCCTTCATCACCGCCTGTTTGGCGATGCGATATACGTTCTTGCGACGACCGCGGTAACCCTTGGCCTGATCAAGAACCTTCTTGTGACGGGCGCGAGCCGTTACACCACGTTTAACTCGGGACATGTGCTATCTCCTTACGCGTAGGGCATCATGGCGCGGACGGAAGCTGCGTCGCGCTCGTGAACAGCAGTAGCACCGCGCAGGTGACGCTTCACTTTGGTGGTCTTCTTGGTCAGGATGTGACGCTTGAAGGCTTGACCGCGCTTGATGGAACCACCAGCGCGGATCGAGAAACGCTTCTTGGCGCTGCTCTTGGTCTTCATCTTGGGCATTTTGATGCTCCTTAATGACATGCCGTCAGGTGGTTCCCGGCGGGAACACTTGCACTACCCGAAAGCACTTCTATTAGCTGCTAGCCGCTAGTTATTAGCTGTTAGCAGTACTGCTCTGGATCCTAACAACTCGATCCTAAAAACTATTTCTTCTTGGCCGGCCCGATGACCATGATCATCTGACGGCCTTCCATCTTCGGCATTTGCTCGACGGCGCCAACGGCCTCGAGGTCAGCCTTGA
>CAZDRS010000186.1:0-5158 GCA_964507585.1 uncultured Dechloromonas sp. | reverse complement strand
GTCGGGTAGATGATCTCGCGCAATTCGCGCAGGTGATCCGGCCCGGCGTCGGCCATCAGGAGCTGGCCGCCCGGTTTCAGGGCGCGGGCGAATTCGGCGTACACCGGGAAGCCGAACAGGCACAGGATGCGGTCGAGGCTGGCATCGAGCACCGGCAGCCGGGCATTGGTGCCGACCACCCAGTTCGGGCGCTTGTCCTGCTTGGCGGCGGCAAGGACGGCCCATTTGGAAATGTCGAGGCCGAGCACGGCCAGCGCCTGGCCCCGGTTTTCCGCTGCGGCGGCCAGTTGGCGCAGGTAGTAGCCTTCGCCGCAACCGGCATCGAGGCAGGCGGCCGGGCTGCTGGCCGGCAGGTCGGCCAGGGCGGCGCGGGCGGCGGCTTCGGCGATGGGGCGGTAGTGCCCGGCATTGAGGAAGTGCCGGCGGGCGGCGACCATTTCCTTGCTGTCGCCGGGGTCGAGCGAGCGCTTGTGCTGCACCGGCAGCAGGTGCGTGTGGCCCTGGCTGGCGATGTCGAAGCTGTGGCCGGCGGCACATTTCCAGGCGGCGTCCTGGCGGTTGAGCGGGGCGCCGTCGAGCGGGCAGGCAAGGGCGGTGAAGGGCTGGATGGACATGCGGCGGGAGCGTAGGCGAAAGCCGGATTTTCGCCGCTTTCCGGGGCCTTGTGTGCAGCCGGGTATCGTTGCCGAGACTGCCTCCTGAAAATCGCTAGCCCCGGTTCCCGATTCCACGGTGGCCCGCCCGCAGCCGGGGGGCAACAATCGGTCATCACATCGCTTATGTCGAAAGGTTGGCCATGCCCAAGGAAGATCGCGGATTGAGCCTGGACGGCCAGGGAATTCCCCTCTGGTTGTCGCTGGAACTGACTTACCGTTGCCCGCTGAAGTGCTCGTGGTGCAACAACCCGCTCGATTTCGAGGATTACAGCAGCCGCGAGTTGAGCACCGCCGAGTGGAAGAAGGTGCTCGACGACGCCCGGGCGCTGGGCGCGCTGCAGCTTGGCTTCACCGGCGGCGAGCCGATGTTGCGCGACGACCTGGAGGAACTGGTGGGTCACGCCGACCGCATCGGCTTCTACACCAACCTGATCACCTCCGGCATCGGCCTGACCGAGGAACGCCTGCTGGCGCTGAAGGCAGCCGGCCTCAAGCATATCCAGCTGTCGGTGCAGGCCTCGCGTCCGGAACTGACCGACGCCCTGGTCGGCGCCCGGGCCCACGCCGGCAAGATGGAGGTGGCCCGGCTGATCAAGAAGCACGGTTTCCCGATGGTGCTCAACGTGCCGGTCTTCAAGCAGAACATCGGCGAGATCGACGCGATGATCGCCTGGGCGGCCGAGCTGGGCATCGAGTACATCGAATTCGCCAACATCCAGTACTACAACTGGGCATTGATGAACCGCGACGAGCTGATGCCGACGCTGGCCCAGGTGCGCGAGGCAGAAGCCGTGGTGAACCGCTGGCGCCAGAAGCTGGGCAACACGATGACCATCTATTTCGTCATCCCCGATTACTACGAGGGCCGCCCCAAGGCCTGCATGAACGGCTGGGGCGCCATTCACCTGACCGTGGCGCCGGACGGCGTGGCCATGCCCTGCCAGGAAGCGCGGGTGATTCCCGGCCTGCAGTTCGATTCGGTGCGCGAAAAGCCGCTCGCCTGGATCTGGCACGAATCGTCGCTCTTCCGCAAATACCGCGGCCTGGACTGGCTGCCCGAGCCGTGCAGTTCGTGCTCGGAAAAGGAAAAGGACTTCGGCGGCTGCCGCTGCCAGGCCTTCCTGCTCACCGGCGATGCCGGCAACACCGACCCGGCCTGCAGCCGTTCGCCGCATCACGGCGTGGTCAAGCAGGCGGTGGCCGTGCGCGAGCAGACCATGCGTTTCCAGAAGCCGCTGATCAAGCGCTCGGCGCAGGCAGTGTGCACCGATTTCATGGCGGGCTGAGGCATGCGCCATCCCTTCGATTCCGCCCTGGCCACCATCGCCCTCGGCCTGCTGCTGACGGCGGCCCTCAATGTCGCGCTGCGCGCCTGGATGGGCTGAGCATGGACGGCGCCACCCTCGACCTGCTCGCCCGCTGGCTGCACTTCATTGCCGGCATCGTCTGGGTCGGCCACAACTACTCCAGCGTCGTCCAGCGCCCGACCTGGCAGCCGCTGAGCGCCGCCGACCTGCGCGATCCGGACAGCCCGCGCCTGCGCGCCGTGATCAACCGCGAACACGGCACCTTCCGCTGGGCCGCCGTGGTGGCCTGGGCGGCCGGCATCGCCATGCTTGCCCAGCGCGGCTGGCTGCTGCCCGCCTTTACGCTGCAAGGCACGCTGGCGCCGCTCGGCATGGGTGCCTGGATCGGCACGCTGATGCTGGCCAACCTGTGGCTGGTGCTCTGGCCGCACCAGAAGAAGGTACTCGGCCTGGTGCCGGCCAGCATCGAGGAGCGGCTGCGCTGTTCGCGCATCACCCATCTCTCGTCGCGTACCAACACCATGTTCTCGGTGCCGCTGCTTTTCTTCATGGCGGCCGGCAGCCATGGCGGGCACCTGTTCGGCTAGGCGGCAGCCGGTGGGCGCCCAGTTCCCCCTGCCTGACCATGCGGCGATGACGGCCTGGAACTTTGCCGCCGGCCCGGCCCGCCTGCCCGATGCGGTGCTGGCGCGGGCCGAACGCAGCTTGTTCGCTCGCGATGCCAGCGGCGCCTGCCTCAACGAGCAAGCTTTCTCCGGCGCCGCATTTCGTGCCCTGCGCGCCCACGCCACCCGGCAGTTGGCCGAGCTGATCAACCTGCCGGACGATTACCGCATCCTCTTCCTGGCCGGTGGCGCCATGCAACAGTTCTCATTGCTGCCGCTCAACCTGGCGGCGCCCGGGCAGCGGGTCGGCTATGTCGATACCGGCTATTGGTCGGCCCGGGCGGCCAGCGAGGCGGCCCTGCATCGCCCGGTGCTGACGCTGCCGCCCGGCGATGCGGGCCTCACCGTGGCGAACGATCTCGCCTATTGTCACCTGACCACCAACGAAACCGCCGATGGCCTGGCCTGGCCGGAACTGCCCGCAGCTCCGGCAGGCGTGCCGCTGGTGGCCGATGCCACTGCCGATTTTCTCTGCCGGCCGCTCGACATCCGGCGTTTCGGCCTGCTCTACGCCAGTGCCCAGAAGAACATCGGCGTCGCCGGGCTGGCCGTGGTCATCGTTCGGCAGGATCTGCTGGCGCGCAGCCCGGCCGGCCTGCCGGCTATCTGGTCTTACGCCCGGCAGGCCGAGGCGGAGAGTTGCGTCAATACGCCGCCCATCCTTGCCCTGCAACTGGCCGCCATGGTTTTCGACTGGGTGGCCGGGCAGGGCGGGCTGCCGGCCATGGCCGCCGCCAACCGGCGCAAGGCGGCCCTGGTCTATGGCGCCATCGACGCCAGCGACGGCTTCTATCGCTGCCCGGTCGATCCCGCCTGGCGCTCGCCGGTAAGCGTGTGCTGGCAACTGCCGGATGCAGTGCTGACCGAGCGCTTCATCGGCGAAGCCGCAGCCGCCGGCCTGCACCACCTGGCCGGCCACCCGCGCCGGGGCGGCATCCGCGCCAGCCTGTACAACGCCATGCCGGAAGCCGGTGCTGCCGCGCTGGCCGGTTTCATGGCCGATTTTGCCCGACGCTACGCGTGAAGCCCGCTTTCTGGTGGCTGGCCCGCCCCGGCCTTGCCGGCGGCATCGACAAGACCGGCGAACGGGCCGGTGAATTGCTGGGTCTCGGCTTTGGCAGCATCGAGTTCGGTTCGGTGTTGGCCGGCGACCTGCCGGCCTTGCTCGGTCGGCTGGCCCACTGGCGCCCGATCCGTTCGGCAAGCGCCATCGGCATCGGGCTCGGACTGCCGCCCGAGTTGCCGCCGGCCGCGCTCGGCCGCGAATGGCGGCGTGGCCTGGGCTGCCTGGCCGAACGGACGGACGTTGCCGACTATCTCAGCCTCAACCTGAGCGCGGCCGCCAACCGTCGCTTTCTGACGCCATCGCAGCGTGGCGCGCTGGACGACGCGCTGGCCGAACTGGCGGCGTGTCGGCATGCGTTGCCGCTGCCGCTGGCGGTCAAGCTGCCGGTGGCCGATGCGGCCCGGCTCGGGCCGGCCCTGGCCGCAGCCGGTGTCGACCAGTTGACCGTGGTCTTGCCCGATGTGGGCGGTTCGGCCGCCCTGGCTGCGGCTCGGGTGGCGGTTCCCTGCTCGCGCATCGTCGCTGTTGGCGGCATCGCCAGCGCGGCCGATGTGCAGGCCGCCCGCGCCGTCGGGGCCGATGGCATCCAGGTGCATCGGCTCTTCCTGAGCCACGGGCCGGCTACGCCGGCCCTGTTGGCTGGCTAGCTGACGGTCAGGTAAACCAGGGTCTGGTTCAACAACTGGTAGCCGATTTCGCCGAAGGTGAATGGCCCGACCAGGTCGCCCGTCCGCTTGCCGGCCAGCCCGGAGTGCAGGTAGTTGAGGATGCAGTTGCATGAGAAGGCGATATCCGGCGTTTGCCCCGGCAAGGCCTGGTGAAAGCTCGCCACGTAATCGGCAACCGGCGCAGCGATGCGGTATTCGATCCCGGGGAAGACCGGCGCATAGAGTTCGACCCGGCCGCTTGCCCGGTCGACGGTCTTGATGCTGACGTTGATCAGCGCACCGCAGTAGTCGGCGACCAGCGGCAGGCGCGTGTCGATGCCGGCGCTGGCGAGATGTTCGGCGAGATTGCCCGGTTGGCCGTCGAGGCGGCACTCGCCCACCGAAAAGCCGCTGCCCGGGAAGACGATGGCCGGGCCGTGGCCGGGACGGAACAGGTTGACGATATCGATCTGCGCAAAGCGCTCGGGGGGCAGCGGCACATCCATCACCACGGCACAATCGTCGGCAAATTCGCCGCTCGGGCCGAGCACGACGCGCGGCTTGGCTTGGGCGAGGTCGTCCAGGTGCACGCCGGCAATCCAGCCGACCAGGGGCTTCAGGTACATTTCCTCGTAATCCGGCGCATGCTGGGCAAATTCGACATGGCAATCGCTGAAGGCGGGGATGATCACGATGCTGTAGCCGCTTTCCGGCGCGTCGCGGCAGATGCCGGGCAGGGCAGCGCGGTCGCGGAAGCGTAGCCGGGGCGGCTCGGCAAAGCCGGTAACCGGGGTGACGAAAACCTGGTCGCGGCTGA
>CAZDRS010000185.1:0-5189 GCA_964507585.1 uncultured Dechloromonas sp. | reverse complement strand
TGCGGCCGGAAACGTCCTGCAGCGTGGCAAAGGAGGCCTTGCCCATGACGCGCTTGAGCATCATGCGGCCGGCGACCTTCACTTCAACCGGCAAACCTTCCAGTTCTTCGCCCGATTTCTCGCCATAGCCTTCGTGCAACTTGGCGGCCATGTTCTCGCGGGAGAAATTGTTCGGGAAGGCCTGGCCCGTCTTGCGCCACTCGGCGAGCTTGGAGCGGCGCTCGGCGATGATGTGGTTTTCATCCGGCTGGACGGGCTGTTCGGCGTTGTCGGCTTGGGACATGAAAAATCCTTGAAAATTAGGTTTGCTGCGGTGGGCCGCTAAAACCCTGAATTTTCGCCGATTTTGCAGCTGTCGGACAAGCGTGACGCAGTTCATGCCGGCCGGCTGTTCTCAAAATGGATGGTGTTTTCCGGCTGAACCGACCTGTTTGCGGTTCGGTGGGCGGATATTTCGCAACAATGTCTCAACTCTCATTAATGGTATTATTGTCGGTAATCTTGCCAAAATAGGTGCTTCCGTGAATGTTCTGATAGTTGAAAGCTCCCAACTGTATCGGGAGATTCTTCAACAGAGCTTCAATCGCTTCCGCGGTGTCGATTTCACGCTGCTCGCCACGCGGAGGGAGGCGCTTGCCGCCACGGCGGGGAAAGCCTTTGATTTCGTGGTTATTTCCGGCCAGTTGAGCGATGGCAGTGGCCTAGCGCTGGGTCACGAGTTGCGTGCCGAAGGCCTGGTTCCGGTAGCACCGGTCGTTTTGCTGACCGGCAGCCCAAGCGCCGAGTTGGCCATGGAGGCCGAGCGGGCCGGGATTACCGAAATATTCCGCAAGCAGGATCTGGAGGAGTTGGTGGCCTTTGCCCGCCATTTTCTCGATGCCCAGCAAGCTTTGCGTTGCCGCATTCTGTATGTCGAGGATGCAGCCGAACAGCGCCTGCCGCTTGAGGCACAGCTCCGCGAGTGGGGCGCGCAGGTAGATGCCTTTGCCTCGGCGGATGCCGCCTGGCCGGCTTTTCTGCAGAATGACTACGATCTGGTGTTGACCGACGTGGTGCTTGGCGGCCACATGACAGGTTCGCGCCTGATCAACCGCATCCGGCGGCTGGGCTCGCCCAAGGGGCGGGTTCCGGTGCTGGCGGTGACGGCTTTCGACAGCGCGCAGCGGCGGGTCGAGTTGTTCCATATCGGTATCGACGATTATGTCGCCAAGCCGATTTTCCCGGCCGAACTGCGGGCTCGCATCCACAACCTGATTGCCCGCAAGCGTGCCGAGGAGCGCAATCGCGATGTGCTTCAGGCTACCGAGTTGGGCGTCACGATTGTCGATGAAGAAGGCTTCATCCTGTCGATGGATGACAACGCCCGCTCCATGTTCGGCCTGGAGGGCGATGCGGAGTGCTGCAATTTCGCCAACCTGCTGGTGGCGGACGACGGCACTGCGCTGGATTCCCTGCGCTGGTTGATCGGTACCGGCAGCGTGCAGCGTTTGCGTTTCGATGGCTGCTATCGCGACGGCCTTGCCTTCCCGCTCCAGTTGTCGTCGCTGGAAATCGAACCGGCCGATGGCGGTCGGCGTTTTGCACTGCTGACGCGGGATGTCACCGATGAACAGGCGCTGGCCGACCAGTTGGCACGGGCCCGGGAATCGGCGGCTCGCCTGGGGCAGATGAAATCGGAATTCCTGGCCAATGTCAGCCATGAGCTGCGCACGCCGCTCAATGCCATCGTCGGCATGTCCTACCTGCTCAAGCACGACGCCTTGTCGCCGGAGCAGTCCGAGCGGGTCGAGCGCATCGACGATGCCGGTCAGCGGCTGATGGGCCTGATCGACGACATCCTCGATTTTTCGAAGCTGGAATCCGGACAACTGGAATTGCAGGCGGTGCCACTCTCGGTGCGCGACATTCTGGCCAAGGTGGCGGGGATGGTCGAGCAGCGTGCTGCGGCGAAGGGGATTGCCGTACGGATCGATGCCGATTCTTTGCCGGCCCAGTTGTGTGGCGATCCGGAGCGCCTGACTCAGGCCCTGCTGCACTACGCCTCGAATGCCGTCAAATTTACCGAGCGCGGCATGATCACCCTCAAGGCATCGGCCAGCAGCGAGGAAGGTGCTGGCTTCATGTTGCGTTTCGAGGTGGTCGATACCGGCATCGGCATTGCGCCGGCAGACCTGGGCCATGTTTTCGAATCCTTCCGCCAGGCAGATGGTTCGAGCACCCGGCGCCACGGCGGCACGGGCCTGGGGCTGGCCATTACCCGCGAACTGGTTCAATTGATGGGCGGCGAGGTGGGGGTCAGCAGTATTCCCGGCCAGGGAAGTTCGTTCTGGTTTACCGCACGCTTGGCACGTGCCGCCGAGCCGGATGCCGAAACAGGTCAGGTTGTCGAGGTCAGCGCCGAAATGCTGGCCGAGCATTTTGCCGGTTGGCGCGTGCTGCTGGCCGAAGACGAACCGGTCAATCGCGAATTGGCTTTCTCGTTGCTGTGCGCTGCCGGCCTGGACGTGGACGTCGTACAGGATGGCCTGGCGGCCGTTCGGGCGGTGCGTGAGAACGACTACGCGCTGGTGCTGATGGATGTCCAGATGCCGCACATGGATGGCATACAGGCCACCCGCCTGATTCGCAGCATGACGGATCGGCTTGCGCTACCGATCATCGCCGTGACGGCAAACGCCTTCGAGGGTGATCGCCAGCGTTGTTTCGATGCCGGCATGAACGATTTCGTGCCCAAGCCCGTCATGCCACGCCTGTTGTATTCGGCACTGGCACGCTGGCTGTCGCGCGGCAAGCTGATGCTTGGCGAGGCTGCAAGCAGCCTGCAGTAAGGGCGCAAACCCTTCCGGCCTTACGTTCGTTGCGTGCGGTGGATGGCCAGCCAGACCGTGTGCTCGCCCGGCTTCGTCCAATCGACACGATGCTTGCGGCCCGCTGCAATGTCGACATGGTCGCCCGGCCGCAGGCGGCGGGGTTCGGCCTCGTCGGCAAAGCGCAACAGGGCTTCCCCGGCTATCAACAGTACCCATTCATCCTCGGCTTGGTCGTACCAGAACCCCGGTGGGCTGGCCTGGCCGGTCGACACGATACGTTCCACCCGCAGGCCGGGTTCGCTGAGCAGGGTGGTGAATTGCTCGTCGGTGGCGTCGAGGGGCGGCAGGTGGGCGAAGAGGTTGGCTGGCATGGCGGTGCTCAACGATAGAGAGACAGTGTGTCGAGGCGGTTTTCGATGTCGCGTGCGACAGCCTTGAATGCCGCGCTGCCCGGGCTCTCGAAGCGCTGGCGGAATTGCTCGGCGTAGAGATATTCCGGCAGGTCGCCGACCGGGGGCAGGAGGTCGCCATCGCGTAGTCCGCTCCCCAGGCGTTCGAGCAGAACGGCGGGTTTTTTGGTCAGTAGCTCGCCGAAACGCGTCCCGGCGCGGTCGGCTGCCAGGTCGATGAAGGAGAAGCCGCTGCCGTGCCGGGCATCGCTCAGTTCCTTGTACAGGCCGATGGCGTCGGCTACCGGCTCGCCAGACCAGGCGGCCAGCGTGGCCGAGACGGCAAAGTGCTGTGCCAGGTCGTGGCGGCCAGCCAGCGTGATATTAACCCAGCGGATATGCGGCCAGGCCCGGGCGGCAGGAACCAAGGCTGCCAGGTCGATGTGGGCGAGATGGCTGGCGAGGACGAGCAGTGCGGCGCGGCCGTGGCCGACCAGGTCGTCGCTTTGGGGCGGCATCGTCGCCTGCAATATTTCGGCCAGGCTGACCAGGGAGCCGGGGGCGCGGTGGGCGAGCAGGGCGGCGAGCGATTGCCGGGCCTCGCGCAGCTGGCGGATTTCTTCCGGTGACAGCGCAACAGCACGCGCCCGATCCAGAATCAGCGGCTCCCATTCGTAGGTCACGGCAACGGTTTCGCTGGCCGGGTCGAAGGTGACATCGCGGATGGCGCGGCTGGCCATCTGCCATTCGGCATCGAAGCCGCCGATCCTCACGGCCTGTGCGATGCCGAAATCGACGAGGCGGCCAGGCAGTGGGATGCGGCCCAGGCTGGCGGCAGCAATGGTGGGCATGCCATCGGCCGGATGCATGGTAGCGCGCAGGTTGAGGAAGCCTAGCGCGGGGAGTGGCAGGGTCAGGCGAAATTCACCGCCTTGTTCGGTCAGTGCAAAAGCACCGCGGCCATGCAGGTAGCGGCCGGCCAGGTAGTTGATGCCTTCATCGATCAGGCCGGCCGGGATGGGAACCGTTGCGATGTCGCCGCTGCGCTGCCGCCTGGGGTCGTGGGTGGCGAGCAGGCGCCGGGCCTGGGCAACCGAGAGCGGTGAAATGGCATCGCTGCGCTCGACCAGCGGTTGCGCCTCGATGGCAAAGGCCAGCAGGGCTGCCGCGGCCAGGAGCGGCAGCAGCAGCGCCGCCGCCAGCCATGTGAGGATGCGCCTCATCGGCTGGCGGGATACGGCTTATACGCCCTGTTTCAGGCTGGCCTCGATGAACGGGTCGAGGTCGCCGTCGAGCACGGCTTGCGTGTTGCCGGTTTCGTGGTTGGTGCGCAGATCCTTGATGCGGCTCTGGTCGAGCACGTAGGAACGGATCTGGTGGCCCCAGCCGATGTCGGACTTGGCGTCTTCCAGTTTCTGCTGCTCGGCCTGCTGCTTGCGCAGTTCATGTTCGTACAGGCGGGCACGCAGCATCTGCCAGGCTTCGTCGCGGTTGCGGTGCTGCGAACGGTCGTTCTGGCACTGCACGACGATGCCGGTCGGCACATGGGTCAGACGCACGGCGGAGTCGGTCTTGTTGATGTGCTGGCCGCCCGCGCCCGAGGCACGGTAGGTATCGGTGCGCACGTCGGCCGGGTTGATGGCGATCTCGATCGAATCATCGACTTCCGGGAAGACGAAGACCGACGTGAAGCTGGTGTGGCGGCGGGCATTGGAGTCGAACGGCGATTTGCGCACCAGGCGATGGATGCCGGTCTCGGTACGCAGCGTGCCGTAGGCGTAGTCGCCGGAGAATTTGACGGTAGCGCTCTTGATGCCGGCTACGTCGCCTTCCGACTCTTCCATGACCTCGACGTTGAAGCCTTTCTTTTCGCCGTATTTCAGGTACATGCGCAACAGCATCGAAGCCCAGTCCTGTGCCTCGGTACCGCCGGCACCGGCCTGGATTTCCAGGAAGCAGGGCATCGGATCGGACGGGTTGTTGAACATGC
>CAZDRS010000184.1:0-5194 GCA_964507585.1 uncultured Dechloromonas sp. | reverse complement strand
AGCATTCCTGGCAGTTTCCGCAAGGTGGCATCAAGCGCGGCGAAACGCCGGAAGAGGCCATGTATCGTGAACTGTACGAAGAGGTCGGGCTGCTGCCCGAGCACGTGCGTATCCTGGGGCGAACCAAGGGCTGGTTGCGTTACGAAGTGCCGACACACTGGATCAAGCGCGAGTGGCGCGGCTCCTACAAGGGGCAAAAGCAGATCTGGTTTCTTTTGCGTCTGGTTGGGCGTGACAATGACGTCAGCCTGCGGGCAACCAGCAAGCCGGAATTTGACGCTTGGCGCTGGAACGACTACTGGGTACCGCTCGATGCCGTCATCGAGTTCAAGCGCTCGGTCTATGAACAGGCCTTGAACGAACTTGTCCGCTTTCTCGATTTTGATCGAAAAGGGGGGCGTTCGCACAAGCGCGAAACTGCGCCAGAGGCAGCCGTCGATACATCGCAAGAGGATAAGAATGTCTAGGCGCTTGGCTGTTTTATTGTCGCTGGTAGCGGCATGTTCGCTGGCGATCTCCTCTGCTGTTGCCGAGGAGAATGACTATCAGTCGCCTCGGCAGTGGCAAGAGGGCGAAGTGCAGTTTCCGCCGGCGCCGTTGCGGGAGAACCTATTGCCCTTGTACGTCAGTGCGGCTACGGCAAACAGGTTTTTCATCGACGGCTCCAGCCTGAGCGTCGGCGCGGACAATGTCATTCGCTATGTGCTGGTCGTCGAAACTCCGGAAGGTGGGCGCAATGTCACCTTTGAGGGAATGCGTTGCGAAGCGCGCGAGCGGCGCATTTATGCATCCGGTCACCGGGATGGAAGTTGGTCAAAAGCCCGCAAGAATGAATGGGTAAGGATTCAGGATGCGTATGCCAACCGTCAGCACGCCGCTTTGTTCCTTGAGTATTTTTGTCCGCTGGGCAACTCGGTGCATAGTGCTGCCGAAGCACGCGATGCCTTGGTGCGCGGTGGGCACCCCGATCTCCGTCGTTGAGTTGTCATGTCGCCGGATCGTTTGATTGTCGAATTTGACCGGGCACTGCGTACCGTCTTCGCAACGGCACATAGTGTTCGTCCGGTGCCGGGAGCGGCGTTTTCCGAGCCCGCACTGGATGAGCAGGAGCGGCGTCACACGGTTGGCCTGATGCGCGTCAATCATTGCGGTGAAATTTGTGCGCAAGCCCTCTATCAAGGGCAGGCATTGACATCGCGCGACCCATCGATCAGGGACGCATTGCGCTCAGCAGCCGACGATGAGACCGAGCACCTAGCGTGGACGGAGTCCCGCATCACCGAACTTGGCGGGCGTAAAAGCCTTCTGAATCCGCTCTTGTATTTGGGCTCTTTGTCGCTTGGTATTTTTGCCGGCGTGCTCGGCGACAAGTGGAATCTCGGTTTTCTGGCCGAGACCGAACGTCAGGTTGAGGCGCATTTGGACGGGCATCTGCGCCAGTTACCCGTCGATGACGCTAAGTCGCGAGCCATTGTCGATCAAATGCGCCTCGACGAAATACAACATGCCGAAATGGCAATCGCCTACGGGGCCGCCGAGCTTCCTCTGGCAGTCAGACTCGCCATGAAAGCGGCAGCAAAGGTAATGACCTCTACTGCCTATCGGTTGTAAAAACCGGAAAGAGCGCGATCAGGCTTCTTCGATAATTTCGAAGTCCGACGTCATCTCGGCGGTCTTGCCAAGCATGATCGAAGCCGAGCAATACTTGTCCTTGGATAGCTCAATGGCTCGCGCGACAGCGTCGGGCTTCAGATTCTTACCCTTGACGCGGTAGTGGAAGTGAACCCGCGTAAATACCTTCGGGTCGCTGTCGGCGCGTTCGGCATGAAGGCTTACATCGCAAGCGCTAATCTGGTGGCGCCCTTTTTTCAGGATAAGAACGACATCAAAGGCAGAGCAGCCGCCTGTTCCGGCAAGCACCATTTCCATGGGGCGCAGGCCGATATTCCTGCCGCCAGCCTCGGGGGCGCCGTCCATGACCACGGCGTGGCCACTACCGGTTTCTGCTACGAACGACATTCCTGCGTCGTTGCCCATCCATCTCACTGTGCAATCCATATTGATCTCCTTGCAAGGCTGCGGATTTTATCGGAATTGCCTTGGAGCGGGATGATTCATGGATAAGTGAGAGAAATGTTGCGGTGCAGCAATTGATTCCTGGTGTGTTGTACCGGGAATCCCAGTCTGTTGGATTGTTTAATGTAAAATTGACTTAATTTTGTTTATTGTTGTTATTAAAAATCAGTGTATTGAAATAGATAAAATTAAATTATTCGTTAATTAACACAAAAATTGTGCGTCGCACAAATATTTCTTGATTGTCTTTTCGTGTTCATGCACAATTCGAAGCGTACGAACTGTAGTGACTTGATAGGCGATCAGTTCTTCGGTTCAGATTTGTCTCCTCCACCCTCCTCCTTTGGTGTGGATTTAACGCGGCTCAGCGAGCCGCGTTTTTTTTGCCTGTGAAGTCGATTTGTTACGAAAGCATTGACATCTACTTCGGGAGTCGACTAGAATCCGCGCCTTTCTCCAATCTGCGCCCAATTTTTTCAGGACGGCACACACATGAAAACGTTTTCCGCCAAGCCACATGAGGTGAAGCGCGAGTGGTTTGTGGTAGACGCCACGGACAAGGTGCTCGGCCGCCTCGCCACCGAAATCGCTCGTCGCCTTCGCGGCAAGCACAAGGCTATCTACACTCCGCACGTTGATACCGGTGACTTCATCGTTGTTACCAACGTCGAAAAGCTCACCGTAACCGGTAATAAGGCTGACGATAAGAAGTACTTCCGTCATTCCGGCTATCCGGGTGGTGTCTACGAAACCAACTTCAAGAAAATGCAGCAACGCTTCCCGGGCCGTGCCCTGGAAACCGCCGTCAAGGGCATGCTGCCGAAGGGGCCGTTGGGCTACGCAATGCTGAAGAAGCTGAAGTGCTACGCCGGCGACCAGCATCCGCACACTGCCCAGCAGCCGAAGGCTCTGGAAATCTAAGGGGGTATCATGGCTGAAGGTTATTTCTACGGTACCGGTCGTCGCAAGAGCGCCGTCGCCCGTGTTTTCATGAAGCGCGGTTCTGGCTCCATCGTCGTCAACGGCAAGCCGGTTGACCAGTTCTTCTCTCGCGAAACCGGTCGCATGATTGTTCGCCAGCCGCTTGAGCTGGTTGAGCAACTGAACGGTTTTGATATCAAGGTTAATGTGACCGGTGGTGGTGAGTCTGGGCAGGCTGGTGCTGTGCGTCACGGCATCACCCGCGCGCTGATCGAATACGATGCTGCGCTGAAGTCGGCTCTTTCTAAAGCTGGTTTTGTTACCCGCGATGCACGTGAAGTCGAACGTAAGAAAGTTGGCTTCCATAAGGCACGTCGCCGCAAGCAGTTCTCCAAGCGTTAATTGTCTTGGTTTCGGATTCAAGCCGCCTTCGGGCGGCTTTTTGCATTTCTACGGCTGAGTTTTGGAAAATCTGGTTGTGCCAGTTAATCTGTGCGCTGTCGTAGGTGGGCGATTTGGATTTTGAGATAAGAGAGTGATGCCAAGGGCAATGTTGCGCAAGAATATTGGGCGATTGAGGAGCCGTTTTGGTTTGTTGGCCCCGCGTTTGGAGGTTCGTCGTCACGTGTCTTGGTGGTGGCGAGTGCTCTCGGTGGTGGGGTTGTCGCTCCTGATGCTGTCTTTGGGTTGGCTTGTGGCGCAGCATGGGGGCGCTACGCATGGAGAGAGCACCTTGCTGTGTGAGCGAGGAACTTTCGAGCGAGATGAGCTTGATTCCTTAAGAGCAGAGGCTGGTACGGGAAAGAGTGCTGTCAATATCGAGCGGGCGGCTCAGCAGCGATTGCTCTCACGGGTTAGCGAGTTGGAGTCTGAAAACGCAGTTTTGAAAGAGGATATTCTGGTATTTGAGCGCTTGCTTCTGGTTGGTGATGAGCCCGGTGCGTTGAAAATCGAGAATCTTCAGATTGTGGCTGATCGGCCTGGGCGCTATCGCTATCGCATGTTGCTGATGTTTCACTCCGACAGGCAGCATCCCGAATTTCAGGGGCGCATGCAATTGCTCCTTAGTTATGTGCGCGACGGAAGAAAAGAGCAACTTTCGCTGCTGGAAAAAACTGAAGAGGCTGATTTGAGATTCAAAAATTTAACCAGGCGAAGCGGTGTATTCGATGTGCCGGCCGATGTCACCCAGATTGGGCTTGAGGTGCGTGTGTTTCAGGGGGATACTTTAAAGTTCAAGCGAGTCGCTCGCCTATAGGAGTGTCTGATGTTTGGAAAAAAGGGTGATGCCAAAAAGCCTCTGGGAAAGATAGATAGTTTGATCGGCTCGGGTACTCGTATCGAGGGCTCTGTGTATTTTTCCGGAGGCTTGCGTATCGATGGTGAGGTTAAGGGTTCGGTGCAAGCTGCGGATGGTGCATCGCTCTCCACCTTGGTGTTGAGTGAGCGTGCGCGTGTTGAAGGTGGGGTTTCGGTGGCTCACCTCATTACCAATGGCGTCGTGGTTGGTCCGGTCGTTGTGAGCGATAGTTTGGAGATGCAGTCTCGGGCTCGAATTGTGGGGGATGTCGAGTACGTGTCGATAGAAATGCATCAGGGTGCGGTCATCGAGGGGCGCTTGGTGAATAACGTTGGTGCCCGGGAACTAACGCCAGTCGAGTCTGCCTAATTAAATTGACCGGGGCTGTGCGCCCTCGCATAATCACGCACGAATTTTTTCTGGAGTAATGTTATGAATGCAGTTAACGAAATGGCCGTTCCTCTCGTATTTACCGATAGTGCAGCAGGTAAGGTCAAGGAGCTGATCGAGGAAGAGGGTAATCCGGGCCTGAAGTTGCGCGTATTCGTTACTGGGGGTGGTTGCTCTGGCTTTCAGTACGGCTTCACCTTCGATGAGGAGGTCAATGAAGACGACACCACAATGGAAAAGAACGGTGTGATGTTGCTGATCGATCCGATGAGCTTCCAGTATTTGGTTGGTGCTGAGATTGATTACACCGAAGGTCTTGAAGGGTCTCAGTTCGTGATTCGGAACCCCAATGCCAGTTCGACGTGTGGGTGTGGGTCTTCCTTCTCTGCTTGATACCTAGGCGTTAATCCAGAAAAAGGCGGCTTTGCCGCCTTTTTTCTTTGCGCTGAAGATTTTTTTGGTAAGGGTGTTGACGGTTGGTTTGTTATCTATATAATGCGCACCTCT
>CAZDRS010000183.1:0-5204 GCA_964507585.1 uncultured Dechloromonas sp. | reverse complement strand
TCGCCGCCAGTTGCTCGCGCTTGGCCTTGCTCTTCAGGCTGCCCGACAACCAGGCGACCTTGACGCCCAGCGGCTCCAGCCAGGTGGCGAGTTTCAGGTAATGCTGCTCGGCGAGAATTTCGGTCGGCGCCATGAAGGCCGCCTGCCAACCAGCCGAAATCGCCTGGCACGCCGCCAGCGCGGCAACGATGGTCTTGCCCGCCCCCACATCGCCCTGGAGCAAGCGCTGCATCGGGTAAGGCTGGGCCAGATCGGCGCCGATTTCGGCCATCGCCCGCGCCTGGGCGCCGGTCAGGCCGAAGGGCAGGCTATCGAGCAGGCGCGCCCCGAGATCGTCGCACGCCCGCAGCACCGGCGCCCCCTGCTCGCGACGCGCCAGGTAGGCCCGGCGCAGCGACAACTGCTGGGCCAGCACCTCGTCGAACTTCACCCGCCGCCAGGCTGGGTGATTACGGGCATGCAGGGTACCCAGCTCGGTACCCGGCGGCGGGTTGTGCAGGAATTTCAGGCTGCGCGCCAAGCCGGGCAACTTCAGGCGCTGGCGCAGCTCCTCCGGCAAGGTTTCCGACAGGTCGCCCGCGGCCAGTGCCTTGCCGATCAGTTTCTGCAAAGCGGAACTGCTCAGCCCGGCCGTCGTCGGATAAACCGGCGTCATCGCCTCCGGCAGCGGCTCCTCATCGGCCACCTTGCGAAAGCGCGGATGCACCATCTCCGCCCCGAAAAAACCGCCGCGCACTTCGCCAAAAGCCCGGATGCGGGCACCGGCACTGAGCATGGCCTGCTGATTGGGGTAGAAGCTGAAAAAGCGCAGCGTGATCTCGCCGCTATCGTCGCCAGCCCGCACCACCATCTGCCGGCGCGGCCGAAACTGCACCTCATTGCTGTGCACGACGACCTCGATTTGCACCGGCTCCCCGCCAAAGGCCCGATCGACCGGCGTGATGCGCGTCTCGTCCTCGTAGCGCAGCGGCAGATGCACCAGCAAATCGGCCTCGCTGTGGAGGCCGATCTTGGCAAGCTTCTTCAGCAGCGCGTCGGAAGCGCGAATCGGAGCAGCAGCCCCGGCCGGCATGTCAGCCAATGAACATCACGGCATCGGCCTCAACCAGCGCGCCCCGCGGCAGTTCCTTGACGCCGACCGCAGCGCGGGCCGGGAAGGGCTCGCCGAAATACTTGGCCATCGTTTCATTGACCTTGGCGAAATTGGCCAGGTCGGTCAGGAAGACATTGAGCTTGACCACATCGGCCAGCGAACCGCCGGCTGCCTCGGCCACGGCCTTCAGGTTGTCGAAAACGCGAACGATTTGCGCATCGATGCCGTCTACCATCTGCATGGAGGCCGGATCGAGTCCGATTTGCCCTGAGAGATACACGGTGTCGCCCACGCGCACGGCCTGCGAATAGGTGCCGATGGCGGCCGGGGCGTTCGGGGTGGCGATGATGGTCTTGGCCATGGGAAACTTCCTGTCTGAACAATCAAAAAGATAATTCTAGATGAACCCACGCATCGAATCCCTGGAAAAAATGCTGAACGGCCCGCGTGACGGTGCCCTGCTCCGCTTTTCACTCGGCAACGAATACCTGAAAGCCGACGCCCCGGCCAAGGCGGCCGAAGCCTTCCAGGCGGCCGTCGACCGCGACCCCAACTACTCCGCCGCCTGGAAAGCCCTCGGCAAGGCCCTCGTTGCTGCCGGCAACGAGGCTGCAGCACTGCTCGCCTACGAACGCGGCATCGCTGTTGCTGAAGCCCGGGGCGACATCCAGGCCGCCAAGGAAATGAACGTTTTCGCCAAACGCTTGCATAAGGCGGCTACGGGCTGAGGGAAAGATTTCGTTACAACTCGGCACGCAAGCAGCGTACACGGCCGAGATGGCTGTCGCGTTAATTGCTCAGGTAAGCAACGGAACAAACACCATGAACCGCAAGCAATTAATCCTTCGCATCGGCCTCGTCGCCAGCCTGCTCGGCAGCCTGAGCGCCTGCACGGTCGTTCCGGCCTACCCCGTCGGCTATCAGCACCGCCCGGCCTACGTCGAAACCTACCCGGTCTACAGCTATCCGAGTACCAGCATTTACTACGAATCGGGCTACCACCGTCATTACGATGGCTACGGGGACAGGCGCTATGAGGGCCGCCGCGGCGACATTCCCCTGCCGCTCCCCCTGCAACTGCACCGCGACGTGCGGCGCAGCCTTGGCCTGCCGCGCCTGCCGGGCATGCCCTGATCGATGGGGGTTGGTTTAGTACTTGCCCTTGGGCGGCACCAGAATCGTCTCGACGCCCAGTTCCTTCAATTTGGCCTGGGCTGCCTCCGCCTCCTGGCGGGTGCGGAACGGCCCCACCTGAACGCGGGTTTCCAACGTCGATGGCACACCGCTCAGGGTCAGCCGGGCATGTAATTCCTCGGCGCGCTGAGCGCTGGAGAAAACCCCGGCCTGTAGGATGAAGCCGGAAAACAGTCGGGAAACCACTGGCGGTTGGACTGGCGCCGACGCTTTCGGCTCGACCAGGCGAGCCACCGGCTTGGCCGGAGCCGCAGCAGGTTCCACCGGCGCCTGGGTACGCTGTGGCGGCAAGATGTTGGAAGGCGCCATCGTCGCCTCGGGTACCACCGCGTTTTGTGCCGCTGGCGGCTTGGCGGGCGTCGGAGCCGGGCGCGGGCTGGCTGCTGGACTTGCATGCACCGCCTTGCCTGCCGGCTTGGCCTCGACAGCCGGCGAAGGTTGCGCTTCGACGCTGGGCGGCGGCGGGGTCTCTGCCACGGGCGCAGCCTTCTCGGGTGCCGGCGGCTCAGGCAGGTTTTCTGCCGGCTTGACCGGCTGCGAAACTTCCTTCTTCGGCGCTACCGGTACCGGCTGGGTGAATACAGCCTGCTCGGCTTCCTCCGGCGGGTTGGCCAGGTAATCGAAGAAAGCCAGCACGCCAAGCAAAGTCGCCACCAGCACACCAGCCACGGCCAGGCGCCTGACCAGCTGGCCGCGCAGTTCGCCGGAAGCGGCATCGTTGTCCTTGTCTGTGGTCTGTTCCGCCATCCCCTGCCTCAATGTTCCTGGCTCTTGGCCAGGGCCACGACCAGATCGGCCTCGGCCCGCGCAATGCCGCACCGCTCGGCGATCGCCGCCGCATCGTACCCGGAAACCGCCAACTGCATCGCATCGCCGTAGATCGGCGAAACGCTCTGACTAGCCCGCAAGGATGCCAACTCCTGATGCATGTCGCCACGCAAGGCCGCCAACTCGCCACGCATGGCATCGACCTCCTCGCGCAACTGGGCCAACTCCTGCTCCAGCCCGCTCCGCAGCACATCCTCCGCCATCCTGGCCGGCGGCTGTTCCCAAGCGGATTCGGATGGCGCCGCCGACTCGGCGAACGATGGCGGAATCAAGGCATCGGAAAGGTCGTCAGGCGCGGACTCCTGCGGTTTGCGCTCAGGCACAACCTCACCGGGCCGGCGCAGGCGGAACATCCGCGACAACACGAAGACGATGTACACCGCGACCAGCCCGATCAGCCCGATCAGCCCCTCGCGCAGCCCCAGCGTCATCCCGCCCAATTCCAGCGTCGTCACCCGGCCGGTTTAGAAGCCGACGGAATACTGCAAACCGACGACATGCGCATTGGCATCGTAGGTGCCCCGCAAAAGCGTCAGGTTCTTGTCCATGTTGATATTGCCATTCTTGACGTACAGGTAGCTGTAGCCCAGATCGACCTTGCCGTAACGTCCGGCATTCCATTGCCCACCCAAGGAGAGCCACAGGCGATTGCTGTCCGGCACCCGTGCCGAGCGGTCGGCATCGCTGACCGGCGTCCGGTCATAGGCAATACCGAACTTGATCTTGGCCGCCTCGCTCGCCTTGTAAGCCGCCCCCCAGGCAAGCCGCCATGAGTTATCGTAGTTGAAGGTTTCGCTACCGAGCGTCACGCCACTCGCGCGGTTGACCACACTCAGGGAACGGAGCGTACTCCAGCGGGTATAGGAAATGTCACCCATCGCTTCCCAACGATCGGAAACCTGCTGCCAGACGGAAAGAATGGCCGTATCCGGCAACTCCACTTTCGCCTTGGCCGGCACCGAGCCATTCAGGATATCTTCCGAAGTGCCTTCCAACGTATATTTCATCGACGAGCGATAGGAAATCCCGACTCGCATGGCCGGCGAGAGCGTAAACAAGGCTCCGGCATTCCATCCCCAGGCCGAATCATCCCCTTTCAGGCGCGACACCGAATTGGTCAGCTCGGCATCGAGCGTCTGGTAATTGACACCGAAACCGAGAGAAACCTTGTCGTTGACGCGATAAGCCAGGGAAGGGTTGTAGTTGATCGTCCGGATTTCCGATTTGATCGTTTGCGCGCGCCCGACCCAGCCACTATCGTATTCCGTCGCCAGCCCGAACGGCACCGAGACCCCGAACCCCAGCGAGAGCCGATCCGTCAGCCGGGCCGACAGATAAAGATTGGGAACGGCATGCCAGCCGCCAGCATTCCCACCGTCGTTTCCGGGCAAGGTCGAACCATCGTTGTGGAACTCGTAGCGAGCCCCCACGCCCACCACCCCGGTCGACAACTGGAAGCCCGACAATTCCGACATTCCCGCCGGGTTGAAGAAAATCGTGCTGGCGTTATCCGCTACGGCAGCCGACCCTGCATAGGCCGTTCCCAAGCCGCTGGCATTTTGTTCCCACAACTGGAAGGCGGCAGCGGATGCTACGCCGGAAAAGGCCACCAGCAGCAGAGCCGGCAAAGTACGCATGGTCAGTTTGTTCATTATGGGTCTCGCTAACGCGGGCAAATTGATTAACCTTCGGATTTTAGAACATTTCCGCTCAATTTTCGGTTGGAACCTGGCGTTTCATGCCCTCGGCGTCGATAGCGACGTAAGTCAGTTCGGCCTCGGTTACCTTGACGATGATTGGCGCAGCGTAATTCCGCTCGGCATAGACCTCGACCCGCACGGTGATCGACGTCGTGCCAACACGTACGATATCGGCGTAAAAACTGACGATATCCCCCACCGACACCGGCTGCTTGAACAGGAAGGAATTGACCGACACCGTCGCCACGCGTCCCTGTGCCCGGCGCATGGCCGGAATGGCACCGGCGACGTCGACCTGGGCCATGACCCAGCCACCGAACACATCGCCGTTTTGGTTGAGATCGGCCGGCATCGGCACAACGCGCAGCGTGCAGTGCTTGGCAGGAAGC
>CAZDRS010000182.1:0-5229 GCA_964507585.1 uncultured Dechloromonas sp. | reverse complement strand
CGCGGCAGCCCGGCCGATACGGCCGGCATCCGCCCCGGCGACGTACTGCTCTCGGTCAATGGCAAACCGGTCAAGGATCCGCAAGTCATGCTCGACCTGATCGCCGCGCTCGCCCCGGAAGAGCGCGCCGCCTTCCGCCTGCGCCGCGACAAGAACATCGTCGAGCTGCAAGTGCGAATCGGCAAGCGTCCGGCCATGCGCACCGAACGCGAATAAAGGCCATCGAGATGTGCCAGCTCTTGGGCATGAACTGCAATGTTCCAACCGATATCTGCTTTTCCTTCAGCGGATTCCAGGCTCGAGGCGGCGCCACCGACGTGCATTCGGACGGCTGGGGCATCGCCTTTTTCGAAGGCAAGGGCACTCGCCTCTTCCTCGACCCGCAGCCATCGGCGACCTCGCCGGTTGCCGAACTGGTTCGCCACTACCCGATCCGCTCCAGGAACGTTATCGCCCACATCCGCAAGGCAACGCAAGGTTCGATCGGGCTGGAAAATACCCACCCCTTCATGCGCGAACTGTGGGGGCGCTACTGGATCTTCGCCCACAACGGCAACCTGCTCGAATTCAGCCCGCAACTTGACGGCAGCTTCGTGCCGGTCGGCCTGACCGACAGCGAACGCGCCTTCTGCTGGCTGCTGCAGGAACTGCGTCGCCGCTTTGGCAGCCAGACGCCGGAACGTGGCGCATTGTTCGATACGCTGCATGCGCTGACGCTCGAAATCGCCGACTACGGCGAATTCAACTTCCTGCTTTCCAACGGCGACTGCCTGTTCGCCCACGCCTCGACCAAGCTCAGCCATATCGTCCGCCAGGCTCCATTTGCGCAGGCCCACCTGAAAGACCAGGACATCACCGTCGACTTCAGCGATGTCACCTCGCCCGACGACCGCGTTGCCGTCATCGCCACCCTGCCGCTGACCGACAACGAGACGTGGACCGAGATGCCTCCTGGCACCCTGTGGTGGTTCGAGGAAGGGCAACCGGTCAAAACCCTGGTCACCCGGCCCGGGCCCATAAAAAAACCGGCCTGATCGAGGCCGGTCATTTATTCGGGTGCAGCACACCCGGCACACGCTTAGGACAGCTTGCGGAACTCATCCTCCGCCTTGTCCATCTCCGCATCCGTCGCTACCGAACCGGCCTCGGCAGCCACCGGCACCGGTGGCTTGGATACTAGGCGGGAAGCCAGGATTCCCAGTTCGTAAAGCAGGCACATCGGAATCGCCAAGGCCAGTTGCGACACCACATCCGGCGGCGTGACCACCGCGGCCACAATAAAGGCACCGACGATGAAGTAGGAACGCCATTCCTTCAGCTTCTCGACCGTGACGACACCCAGCTTGACCAGCACGACCAGCGCCACCGGCACCTCGAAGGTAATACCGAAGGCGAGGAACATGGTCATCACGAACGACAAATAGGCTTCGATATCCGGAGCCGGTGTAATGCTCTTCGGCGCAAAGCTGGCGATGAAGCTGAATACCTGCCCGAAAACGAAGAAATAGCAGAACGACATGCCGGCAATGAAGAGCAGCGTGCTGGAAATGATCAGCGGAATGCCGAGACGCTTTTCATGGGCGTAGAGGCCCGGTGCGATGAAGGCCCAGGCCTGGAACAGGATGTACGGCAACGCCAGCACGAAGGCGACCATGGCCGTCACCTTGAGCGGCACCATGAACGGCGTGATGACGCCGATGGCAACCATCTTGGTGCCTTCCGGCAAGGCCTTGGTCAACGGCGCCGCCAGGATGTCGTAGATTTCGCCCGGCCCCGGATAAACGCAGAGTACGCCGAGCACCACGGCAATGGCGATCAGGCTGCGCAACAAACGGTCGCGCAACTCGACAAGGTGCGAGATGAAGGATTCTTCCTGGGAGTCGCTCATGCGTTGGGTTTGCTCGTCGTTTCGGCAAGCTGCTCGGGCAGGCCTTCGGCCAGCTTGGCGGCAGACTGCAACTCGGCTGCTGCTTCCTGTGCCGGGGCTTCGATTGCCGAGCGCGCCGCATCGTATTCCTTGCGCACCGATTCTTCCATGGCACGGGCGGAATCGGTGACCTGGGTCTGCAGCTTCTTCAGCTCATCGAGCTGAATTTCGCGGTTGATGTCCGACTTGACGTCATTGACATAACGCTGCGCCCGGCCGAGCAAATGGCCGAGGGTGCGGGCCACCTTGGGCAGGCGCTCGGGGCCGATGACGATCAGCGCCACGACGCCGATGACCATCAATTCGGAAAAGCCGATATCGAACATAGTTGTCAGTAGTTAGTCACTAGTTTTTAGCCAAAAGCTAACGACTAGCGACTAATAACTAGCCTTTCGTCTTTTCCTTGACTTCGACGTCAATGGTTTGGCCGCCGACCTGCTGGGTCGGCTGGGCTGCGTCAGCCGGCTTGCTGTCGGCGTTAGCTTCCTTCATGCCATCCTTGAAACCCTTGACCGCACCGCCCAGATCCTGGCCGATGTTGCGCAATTTCTTGGTACCAAAAATGAGCATGACGATGACCAGAACGATCAGCCAGTGCCAAATGGAAAAACTGCCCATGGTTTATCTCCTAGATGCGTTTGAGCATGGGGCCGACCGGTTCGGGGCCGCCCACGATATGTGCGTGCAGGTGCGGCACTTCCTGCTGCCCCACACGACCTGTATTGATAATGACCCGGAAGCCGTCCGGGCTACCTTGTTCGATGGCGATCTCGTTGGCCTTGGCGAGAATCTTGCCCAGCACCAAGGTATCGTCGGCCGAAATGGTGGCCAGCGAGGTGATGTGCTTCTTCGGGATCACCAGGACATGCACCGGACGGGCCGGGTTAATGTCCTTGAAAGCCAGGATATCGTCGTCCTCATAAACCTTGGACGACGGAATCTTGCCCTCGACGATCTTGCAGAAGAGGCAATCGCTCACTTCTGCCCCCGCGCCGCCTTCTCGTCGATGCCGGAAATGCCTTCACGACGGCGCATTTCCTGCGATACGTCCTCGATGCCGAGATCGTAGAAAGCCAGCAGTACCAGCACGTGGTAGATCACATCGGTCGATTCCCAAACCACCTTCAGGCGCTTGCCCTCCTTGCCGGCCATGATCAGTTCGGCGCATTCCTCGCCGATCTTCTTCAGGATGGAATCCGGGCCTTCCGAAAACAGCTTGGCGGTGTAGGACTTTTCCGGATCGGCATGCTTGCGCGAAGCCAGGGTCTCGGACAGGCGGTGCAGGATGTCATGCGTGCTCATTTGTAGATGTCCTTCGGGTCTTTCAAAACCGGGTCAGCGGGAATCCAGCGATCCCCTTGCAATTCATTGAAGAAGCAGCTTTCGCGGCCGGTGTGGCAGGCAATGCCACCGACCTGCTCGATCGAAAGCAGCAACACGTCGCCGTCGCAATCGGTGCGGATGGACTTCACCCGCTGGAAGTGCCCCGACTCCTCGCCCTTGCGCCACAGACGCTTTCTCGAACGCGACCAGTATACCGCGTTGCCGCAGCGCACCGTTTCCAGCAGGGAATCGCGGTTCATGTAGGCGAACATCACGACACGGCCATTTTGATCCTGTGCGATGGCCGGGATCATGCCGTCGGCGTCCCATTTCAGGGCAGACAGCCAGTCGAGGGAATTATCGAGGTCGCTCACAGGCGCACTTCGATACCGCGTGCCGCCATGTATTCCTTGGCCTGGCGCACGGTGTATTCGCCGAAATGGAAAATCGAGGCGGCCAACACCGCATCAGCCCGGCCTTCGCTGACGCCATCGGCCAGATGCTGCAGGTTGCCAACGCCACCGGAGGCGATGACCGGAATCGACACGGCATCGGAGACGGCGCGGGTCAGCGCCAGGTCGAAGCCGTTCTTGGTGCCGTCGCGATCCATGCTGGTCAGCAGGATTTCACCGGCACCCAGCGCCGCCACCTTCTTCGCCCATTCGATGGTATCGAGCCCGGTGTCGTTGCGGCCGCCGTGCGTAAACACGTGCCATTTGCCCGACGCCACCTGCTTGGCATCAATGGCGACGACGATGCATTGCGAGCCGACCTTGGAAGAGGCGTCGAAAACGAGATCCGGATTCTGCACCGCGGCCGTGTTCATCGACACCTTGTCGGCACCGGCGTTGAGCAGGCGACGCACATCCTCGACTTTGCGCACGCCACCACCGACGGTGAGCGGAATGAAGACCTGTTCGGCACAGGCCTCGACGATGTGCAGGATGATGTCGCGCTGGTCGCTCGATGCGGTGATGTCGAGGAAGGTTACCTCGTCAGCCCCCTGCTCGTTGTACCGACGGGCGATCTCGATCGGATCGCCGGCATCGCGCAGACCGACGAAATTGGTGCCCTTGACGACGCGGCCAGCCGTGACGTCGAGACAGGGAATGATGCGTTTGGCGAGCATCAGGCGCCCAGCTCGTCAGCGAGCTTTTGCGCGGCTGCAAAATCCAGCGAACCGTCGTAGATAGCACGACCGGCAATGGTGCCGATCACACCCTCACCCTCGACGGCGCACAGGTTGCGAATGTCGTCGAGGTTTGAGAGGCCACCGGAGGCGATGACCGGGATGGTCAGCGCCTGCGCCAGGCGTACCGTGGCTTCGATGTTGATGCCGGAGAGCATGCCGTCGCGGCCGATGTCGGTATAGATGATCGACTCGACACCGTAATCTTCATATTTCTTGCCGAGATCGACCACATCGTGACCAGTCAGCTTCGACCAGCCATCGGTCGCTACCTTGCCGTCCTTGGCATCCAGACCGACGATGATGTGACCGGGGAAAGCAACGCAGGCGTCGTGCAGAAAACCGGGGTTCTTGACCGCAGCAGTGCCGATGATGACGTAGGAGAGGCCCCCGTCGAGGCAGGCTTCGATGGTGTCGAGATCGCGAATGCCGCCACCCAACTGCACCGGAATTTCGTCGCCGACCTCGGCCAGAATGGCCTTGATCGCTGCCGCGTTCTTCGGCTTGCCGGCAAACGCCCCGTTCAGATCCACCAAGTGCAGGCGGCGGGCACCCTGGGCGAGCCAATGGCGAGCCTGTTCAGCCGGGCTTTCGGAAAATACGGTGGCCTGTTCCATCAGGCCTTGCTTCAAACGGACGCACTGGCCGTCCTTGAGGTCAATCGCGGGAATAATCAGCATGGAAATCGGAAGTTAAATTCGCGGAAAAATGAATTCGGCAGAAGCGAATCAGGGGTGCCACTCGACAAAGTTTTTCAGGAGTTGCAGACCGTCGCGGGCGCTCTTCTCGG
>CAZDRS010000181.1:0-5254 GCA_964507585.1 uncultured Dechloromonas sp. | reverse complement strand
GCGCTTCATTGAAATCGCCGCAAAACCCCTGTTCCGAACCAATAAGGATGTAGACCTCCTCGCCCGGTTCGTCAGCGCTGGCGAATTCCCGGTGGCTGACCAGGAAATCAGCTGCCGCCGCCTCGATGCCGGCCACCATCTGGTGCTGGCTCACGAGGAAATCGCTCAGGATACGAACCTCCATCAAGGCCAGCCCCTTCATGGCCGACATGATGCCGGCAATGTCGGACAGCGCCTCCAGGCGCCGGGCAATTTCACGCCGTCGGCTCATGCCCCTTCTCCAGCAGCCAAGCGGTTACGGCAGTGCGCCAAGCGTCTGGGCCGGCACTCAAGGCTGGGCTATCGCTGGCGGCACGCTGCAGCAGTTTGTCCAGTTGTGCGCGAATGGCCATCCCTTCCAGACCATCGAATAGGCCTTCATTGAAAGCCACCAGCCAGGCCATGTGTTGTTCGGGCGACAGCGGCGAAAGGCGGTCCTGCTTGAGCAGTTCCCGCAACAGCCGGCCGCGTTTGATTTTGGCTTCGACACTGGCTTCGAGGCGTGAGCCAAAGCGGGTGAAGACCTCCAGTTCGAGGAACTGGAGGAAATCCAGCTTCATCCGCCCGGCTTCGCTCTTGATCGCCGGCACCTGAGCCTTGCCGCCGATCCGTGAGACCGAGCGGGTGATATCGATAGCCGGCAGGAAACCACGAGCATAGAGGGCCGGATCGAGGAAAATCTGACCATCGGTAATCGAGATCAGATTGGTCGGAATGTAGGCTGAAATCTCGCCCTGCTCAGTTTCCACAATCGGCAGTGCCGTCATGCTGCCGCCACCGAGTCGGGCGGCAAGGCAGGTGGAGCGTTCGAGCAGACGGGAATGCAGGTAGAAAATATCGCCGGGATAGGCCTCCCGCCCAGGCGGCCGGCGCAGCAGCAATGACAACTCGCGGTAGGCGCGGGCATGGGTGGTCAGGTCGTCGTAAACGATCAGCACGTCGCGCCCGGCCCCCATCCATTCTTCAGCCAACGCGCAGCCGGCAAAAGGCGCGAGAAACTTGAGACCGGGCGTGGTCGTGGCTTCCGCAACGACGATGCAGGAAATGTCGAGCACACCGGCCTGGCGCAGGGTTTCGATGGTGGCAACCACCGCCGAACGCTTCTGGCTGATCAGCACATAGACGCAGAGGACATTGCGCCCCTTCTGGGCAATGATCGTGTCGAGGGCCAGCGAGCTCTTGCCGGTGCCAGCGTCGCCAATGATCAGTTGGCGTTGCCCCTTGCCGATCGGGATCATCGTATCGACCATCTTGTTGCCGCTGAGCAAAGGCCGCTCGACGAAATCCCGTGCGGTAATCGGTGGCGAGGAAACCTCCAGCGCCCGTCGCCGGCTGAACTCGATAGGGAGTCCGCCATCGAGCGGATGCCCTAGTGGATCGACCACCCGACCGAGAAAGCCGTCGCCGACCCCGATATCGAGGCGGCGCCCGGTGAGATGGGCCGAACTGCCCGCCGCCAAGCCCTCGCGTTGATTAAGCAGGATGGCGCCGATGCGCTTGCTACCCAGATCGAAGACCAGGGCTTCGCTGCCATCCTCGAAGCGCAGAATCTCATCCATCGCAGCCGACGGCAGGCCTTCAATGCGGGCGATGCCGTCGCCGATGGCGACGAGTTTGCCGACTTCGCTGATTCGCAACTGGGGCCGGTAATCGGCCAGCCAAGTACGATCCGGGTTATCGCCCAAGAGTCGATGCCTCCGCAAAAATACCCAGTTCGCCAACCAGACTGAAGTCCAGTTGCCAGGCACCGAGCGCCAGACGAGCACCGGCCAGCAGATTGGGTTCAACAACGAATTCGAGGGCAATGGCTTTACCCAGGCGGGCATCAATGGCGCTCGACAATTGCTGGCGCTGTTCTGCGGTCAACGCGAATGCGCTGGTCAAAATGCCCTTTCCATGACCATTCTGGCCGGCGCGCACGGCACTCAGGCGCTCGTCAGGCAAGGCAGCTAGTTCCTCGATGAAAAGTTGTACCAGTTGCCCTTCCAGTTCTTGGCTGGCGAGCCGGGCAAGCAAGGCACTGGCGAACTGCCGGGCTTCCGTGCTCGCCTGGGCAGCCAGTTCGCGCTTTTGCGTCTCCAGCCGATGCGCATCCTGGGCGGCACTACGCTCCCGCTCGGTGGCCAAATCCTTTGCCAAGATCGCCATCTGCCTAGCCCGTTCGGCATCCAGCTCGGTTTCAAAGCTTCGACGCGCCGCGGCCTTTTCCTGCTCCCAGTCGGCCAGACGGCTTTCAAACTGTTGCCGCATTGCCGACGCCTTGACTTCAGTCGCCCGCGCTTCGGCCAAGGTACGCTCAATGCCGGCTCGACGCTCGGCCAAGGTCTGTACTATCGGCCGATAGAGAAAGCGTTTCAGTATCCAGAGCAGTGCCAGGAAATTGATGATTTCCAGCACGAAAGTAGTCCAGTTCAGCTCCATGGCGAGCGCCTACTTGAGCAGGTATTCGAGCAAGGGGTTACGGAACAGAATGATCAGCACGATGACCAAAACGTAGATGGCTAGCGATTCGATCATCGCCAGGCCGATGAACAGGGTACGGGTGATCGACTTCTCCGCTTCCGGCTGCCGGGCCAGCGATTCCAGCGCCTGGGTGATGGCCTTGCCCATGGCGATGGCCGGGAAGATGATCCCGATGGCGATAGCCACGGCTGCCGCCACGGTGGAGATCAGGACAAACCAGTGCATGTCGCTCATGGTGCGCTTCCTTTCTTGTCGTTGGTTTGAGGCGCTTCAGGGCTTTCCGAAGCTTCATGGGATTGCATGCCGCCGGCGATATAGATCAGCGCCAGCGTGCCGAAAATGTAGGCCTGAACCAAAGCCTCGACAATGTGCAGCATCAGTACCGGGACCGGCACGAGCAGGCCGGCGACCAGCAACACCAGCAGCGCCGCCATTTCGAGGCTCATGATGTTGCCGAACAGGCGCATGGCCAGCGCCAGGGTGCGGGAAAACTCACCGAGCACATGAAACGGCAGCAGGATCGGACTGGGCGTCAGGTAATGCTTCAGATAGTCCTTCAGGCCCGAAGTACGGATGCCATACCAATGCACCGACAGGAAAACCACGAAGGCCAGCGCAGCGGTGGTCGACAGATCGGCGGTCGGCGAGTGCAGTTCCGGTACCAGCCCGGTCAGGTTGGCCACCGCGACGAATAGCCAGAGCGTGCCGATGAATGGCAGCAACAACTCTGCACGGCCCGGCAAGACGCCCTCGATGGCGGCTTCGATGGACTGAACCACGCCTTCCAGCGCCGTCTGTACCAGGCCGGGTTGATCGACCGAAAGATTGCGTGTCGCCAGCCAGCAACCAACGCCAAAAACCAGCATCAGCCCCCATGTGGTGACCACCGTGCTAGTGATCTGCAACCAGCCGAGGGTGAAGACAACGCTCGCCGCTTCCATTACCAATACTTCCGGATAAAGAAATAGACATTGAAGATACCCAGCGCCAGGCCGAGGATGATCAGATTCATCGTCCAGCGTACCGTGTAGCCGTCACCCTGGCTGTCCAGCCAGCGCCCGAGATAAGCACCGGCCAGCAGCGGAACGATGAAGAGCACCGACAGGCTGCCGAGGAAAACGGTCTGGGCGAGCAGCGAACGACGATTACGCTCGGCCGTCTTCAGGCGCTCGGTATCGCGAGCGACATCGTTACGCCATTTTTCGTCGTTCATCCCGGCCACCTTTCCAGATTGCGCAAACGCCGGAATAGCGCTTGTTCCATCTGCTGCAGGTTCTCCTTGACGCTCTTCAGCCCGGCTTCCTCCTCGGCCAACTGGCCGGCCAGCAAGTCCGAAATACGCTGGTAATCGGGATCGCACAGGTAGCGCCGGGTATTCACCGTGAGCTGGTTGTCGGCAAAGTTGAGCACAGCCCCCGGACAAGCCAGGTAGAACCAGTCGCCATCTGGCGTGCGGTAACGCGACAGACCGTAATCGAGGATCGTCATGAAACGGGCGCGTCCCGGCTGGATGCCGAAGCTGCCGCTGGCGTCCGCACCGACAAAACTCGCCACGTTGTCGATGCGCTCGCTGCGCACGGCACTGTTCAGATGCAGGGTGATGCCGCTCATCGGGCGCCCTCCATGCTGCCGCGCATATAGCAGCGTTCTTCCGGCAAATCATCATACTTGCCGGCGATGAAGTCCTCGCAATCGCCAAGCGTAGTTTCCAGCGGCACCGAAGCACCGGCAATGCCGGTGTGTTCGGCAACGACAAAAAATGGCTGGGTCAAATAACGCTGGAGCAGGCGGGCCCGCAGTACCGTCAGCCGGTCGGCCTCCGACAGCGCTTCCAGGCCGAGCATGGCGATGATGTCTTCAAGCTCACGGTAGCGAGCCAAGTGTTCGCGCACCGTTTGCGCTACCCGGTAATGGCGGTCGCCAAGAATAACGCGATCCATCATCCGGCTACCCGAGGCGAGCGGATCGACAGCGGGATATATCCCCTTGGCCGCCTGGTTGCGCGACAGGATGACCGTGGTGTCGAGATGGGCGAGGATGGCACCGACAGCCGGGTCAGTCATGTCGTCGGCCGGCACATAGACGGCTTCGACGGCGGTGATATTGCCGCTGCGCGTCGAGGAAATGCGCTCCTGTAATTCAGCCACTTCGGAAAGCAGGGTTGGTTGGTAACCCACCGTGGCCGGCATCCGGCCGAGCAAGCCCGACAATTCGCTGCCGGCCTGAACAAAGCGGAAGGCGTTGTCCATGAGGAACAACACTTCCTTAGCGACATGGTCGCGCAGGTATTCAGCATAAGTCAGGGCCGAAAGCCCAATCCGGAAACGCACACCCGGCGATTCGTCCATCTGCCCGAACACCATCAGCGTGCGCGGCATGACTCCGGCGTCCTGCATGTCATGCCACAGCTCATGGCCCTCGCGGATGCGCTCGCCGACCCCGGCGAAGACCGAAACGCCCTGGTGCAGTCGGACGATGGCGTTCATGAATTCCATGATCAGCACCGTCTTGCCGACCCCGGCACCGCCGAACAGGCCGGTCTTGCCGCCGCGCACGAAGGGGCACAGCAGGTCGATGACCTTGATGCCGGTCGGCAGGATTTCGCCCATCCCGCTAGCTTCGGAAAGCGGCGCTGGGGCGGCGACGATCGGTCGTGTTTCGCTGGCATTCAACAAGGGGCCGCCATCGAGCGGACGGCCAAAAATATCGAGCAAGCGACCGAGGCAATCGGGTGTGACCGGCACCTGCAAGG
>CAZDRS010000180.1:0-5261 GCA_964507585.1 uncultured Dechloromonas sp. | reverse complement strand
CGGTGTTTGTTAAGGCCATACATTCCTTGAACCAATGCTGATTGGCATCGGTTGCCGACCGTTGAAACCGCTGTTGTGCGTGCTCCTTGTTGAGCGTGCCTGATGCGGGAGGAAAGCAGCCACTCTGAACCCAGGTTCAGGATGCCGGCCTGACGGCACTCGCGGGGGCCTAACCTGACGGGTGGCAGATCGTTCTGCCACCCGTTTCCTTTTTGCCGGAGCGCCGATGCAATATTGGCTGATGAAGTCCGAGCCGGACGAAGTATCGATCGATGACCTTGCTGCCCAGGGGCAGGTGCCGTGGTTTGGCGTGCGGAACTATCAGGCGCGTAATTTCATGCGCGATGCGATGAATGTCGGCGATCGAGCCTTCTTCTACCATTCCGGCTGCGCCGAGCCCGGTATCGCCGGAATTGGCGAGATTTGCTCTGCGCCGTATCCCGATGCCACGCAGTTCGACCAGGCCAGCCCCTACCACGACCCGAAGTCGATGCCGGAGAATCCACGCTGGCTGCTATGCGACGTGCGTTTCATTCAGAAAACGCCTTACGTCTCACTGGCGGCACTGCGCAGTCATCCCGAACTTGCTAACATGCGCCTCCTTGCCCGCGGCAACCGGCTGTCGATTACGTCGGTGACGCCGGAAGAATGGGCGTTCATTACCAACGAATTGATGGGTTTGCGATGACGATCTGGTGGCTGGCCTACCCCTTGCTGGGTATTTTTGGTGGCTTTGTGGCCGGTTTGTTCGGTGTGGGCGGTGGTTTGACCTTGGTGCCCTTCATGTACATGCTGTTCGTGGCGCAGCATTTCCCGCCCGAGCACGTCATGCACCTGGCGCTCGGCACTTCGATGGCGACCATCGTGTTTACGTCGATTTCCAGCATGCGGGCGCACCATGGTCATGGGGCCGTGCGTTGGGACATCGTGCGCAGCATGGCGCCGGGCCTGGTGCTGGGCACCTTCGGCGGTTCGCTGGTTGCCGGGCGAGTGCCGACCGGGCCGATGACGGCCATTTTTGTCGTCATCGTCTATTACGCCTCGGTGCAGATGATGCTCGATTTCAAGCCGAAGGCGCATCGCCAGATGCCCAAGGATGTCGGGCGCTTTGTCGCTGGCGGCATCATCGGCGTGGTTTCCAGCCTGGTGGCAGCCGGCGGCGGTTTCCTGTCGGTACCGTTCATGCTGTTCTGCAATGTCGACGTCCGCCAGGCGGTTGGCACTTCCGCGGCGCTCGGCTTTCCGATCGCCGTGGCCGGGGCCATCGGCTACATGGTTGCCGGTTGGAACGATACCGGCCTGCCGCAATACACCTTCGGCTATATCTATCTGCCGGCCTTCTTCGGCATTGTCGTGATGAGCATCACGATGGCGCCCTTCGGTGCCAAGCTGGCGCATCGCCTGCCGGTCAAGAAACTGAAGCGGATGTTCGGCGCCTTCCTGGCGCTGCTGGCCACCAAGATGCTGTTCAGCCTGATCGGCTGATCTATCCATGGCATGGATGTCATCCCCGCCTACGCGGGAATGACACATTTCTTAAGTGCCGGCGTTGAAATCGCGCAGCGTCGCGACGAGGTCGGCGAAGCGTTCGCCCTGTACGGTGACATGCGAACGCAAAAGCGAGCCGGCGAGATCGCTGTCGCCTTTCAATATGGCGTCCACAATGGCCTGGTGCTCGTTGAACGAGGTGCTCATCCGGTTGCGCACGCGCAGCTGCAGGCGCCGATAGGGGCGCAGCCGGCGGTGCAGGGCGGTGGCCTGCTCGACCAGGAAACCGTTGTGGCTGGCTTCGTAGATACGCTGATGGAAAACCTCGTTCAACTGGTAATAGACATCCGGTTGATTGGCGTCGCGCGCCGCTTCGCAGGCCTTGTGGGCTTCCTGTAGCCCCAGTTGCTCGGCCGGCGTGATCCGGCGGGCGGCCAGGCGCCCGCACATGGCCTCCATCTCGGCCATCAATTCGAACATTTCGCAAATACGATCGGCCCCGACTTCAGGCACCGTCGCGCCTCGCCGGGGCTTGATTTCGATCAGGCCCGCCGAGGAGAGCTGGATCAGCGCCTCGCGAACCGGGGTGCGCGATACGCCGAAGGTGGTCGCCAATTCCTGTTCGTCAAGGCGGGTGCCGGGCGGATAGACCCCGGTGACGATGCGCTCTTCTATCTGTTCGCCGAGTCGTTCGGACTGGCGGGCTCCTGGCTGAAGTTCGGCGGGGCTGTTCATGGCGGGCAATCCTGCGTCGGTTGTTGATTTAATTATACGAAATTAGTTGACTAGTATTCAAGCAATGCTATCTTGTATACACAACGGTGATATTTGAACACAAACATACGAGTCCTGTATTCCGCTTAGATGGATAAACAGACCAGTGAGGATCACCGGCGATTGAAGTGTTTATCTATCTGGAGGAGAAACCATGAACGAGACTCGGCGCAATATCCTGAAGGGTTTGGCTGCTACACCCGCCCTCGCACTGTCACCCAACCTGCTCTGGGCGCAAGCCGCCAGCGAGCTGAAGATTTCCCACCAATTCCCGGGCGGCAGCGCCACCGAGGGCGATTTCCGCGACCGCCTGTGCCGCCGCTTCTCGGCCGAGATCGCCAAGCGCAGCAATGGCGCGCTGAAGGGCACCGTTTATCCGGGCTCCTCGCTGATGAAGACCAACGCCCAGTTCAGCGCCGTGCGCAAGGGGGCGCTGGACATGACGCTGGTGCCGCTCTCCTATGCCGGCGGTGAAGTACCGGAAACCAACATCGGCCTGATGCCGGGCATCGTCACTTCCTACGAGCAGGCCGTGAGCTGGAAGAAGGCCGAGATCGGCAAGGCGCTGGCCAACATCCTGGCCGACAAGGGCGTGCTGGTCGTCTCGTGGATCTGGCAGGCCGGCGGCGTCGCCAGCCGCGTCAAGCCGATCATCGAGCCGGAAGACGCCAAGGGCTTGAAGGTACGCGGCGGCAGCCGGGAAATGGACATGGTGCTGAAGCAGGCCGGAGCGACCGTGCTGACCCTGCCCTCCAATGAAATCTACGCCGCGATGCAGACCGGTGCGCTCGATGCGGCGATGACCTCGTCGACCAGCCTGATTTCCTTCCGCCTGGAAGAAGTCGGCAAGGCGCTGACCACCGGTCGCGGCAAGACCTACTGGTTCATGTTCGAGCCGCTGCTGATGTCGCGCGCCGTGTTCGAGCGCATGCCCAAGGCGCAGCAGGACTTGATCATGGCCGTCGGCGCCGAGATGGAAGCCTTCGCGCTGGAGGGCGCCAAGGCCGACGACCAGGCGGTCGCCGCGGTGTACCAGAAGGCCGGCGGCAAGGCTTACGACATGAGCGACGCGACCGTGAAGAAGTGGCAGGCCATCGCCCGCGACACGGCGTGGAAGGACTTCGCCGGCAAGAATGAAAGCTGCGCCCGCATCCTGAAGCTGGCGGAGGCGACGCTGTGAGCCACGGCTTCGAACTGGAAGGCGCCGTCAAGGCGCCGGAAATTCCGGCGGGGGGCGTCCTGGCGGCCATCGACAAGGTGTTGCAGTGGGTGCATGCGGCGATCATGTTCCTGTCGTCGGGCGCCTTGCTGGCCGCCTCGCTGATCCTGTGCAGCAGCGTGTTCCTGCGCTACTTCCTGAAGATACCGACCGACTGGCAGGACGAGATGTCCGTCTTCCTGCTCGTCGCCGCCACCTTCATGTGCGCCGGCTACGTGCAGTCGCAGCGCGGCCATATCGGCATCGAGGCGCTGGCCGGTATCCTGCCGCCGCTGGTCAATCGCATCCGCCTGGTTTTCTGCGACCTGGTGTCCTTCGCCTTCTGCGCCTTCTTCTCGTGGAAATCCATGCTCATGCTGCATGAAGCCTGGGTCGATGGGCAGACGACTTCTTCATCCTGGGCGCCACCCTTGTGGATTCCCTACGGCTTTATGACTACTGGCATGATCCTGCTGTCCTTGCAGATCCTGCTCCAGCTGGTTGCCGGCATCGTTCGCAAGGAGAAATAAGATGGCCGAATCCACCATTGGCATCCTCTATGGCTTGGGCACGCTGGTCGTGATGTTCTCCGGCATCCCCATCGCCTTCGCGCTGGGCACCATCGCCGTGCTGTTCATGTTGATGTTCATGCCGGCCGCGGCAACCGACACGATCACCCAGAACGTGTTCGAGGAAATGGCCAACATCACGCTGCTGTCCATTCCGCTGTTCATCCTGAAGGGCGCCGCCATTGGCCGTTCGCGGGCCGGCGCCGACCTCTACCTGGCGATCCACGCCTGGATGCACAAGATCCCCGGCGGCCTGGGCATCGCCAACGTCTTCGCCTGCGCGCTGTTTGCGGCGATGGCCGGCTCCAGCCCGGCGACCTGCTCGGCCATCGGCGGTGCCGGCATCCCGGAAATGCGTTCGCGCGGCTACTCGCCGGGCTTCGCGGCCGGCATCATCGCTGCCGGCGGCACGCTGGGTATCCTGCTGCCGCCGTCGATCACGATGATCCTGTTCGCCGTGGCCGCCGAGCAGTCGCTGGGTCGCCTGTTCCTGGCCGGTATCGGGCCGGGCTTGTTGCTCGTCTTCCTCTTTGCCGGCTATGCCGTGTTCCGTTTCAAGATGGAATACAACGAGGCGCTCGACGTCTGGCATTCGGGCGGCGCCAAGTCGGCCTACCTCGACGAAATGCGCATGACCCGCGCCGACAAGACCCGCATGCTGCCCCGCGTCATTCCCTTTGTGCTGCTGCTGATCGGCGTCATGCTCGCCCTCTACGGCGGCTACGCGACGCCGTCGGAAACCGCCGGTCTGGGCGGCATCCTGGCACTCGCCCTGATCGCCGGCATCTATGGCGTCTGGCGGCCGAGCCAGCTGAAGCCGATCCTCAACAGCACGCTGAAGGAATCGACCATGTTGATGTTCATCATCGGCATGTCGCTGCTCTACTCCTACGTGATGAGCTACCTGCACATCAGCCAGTCGGCGGCTGAATGGATCGTCGCCATGCATCTGTCGAAGTGGCTGCTATTGTCGGCCATCCTGATCTTCGTCGTCGTGCTCGGCTTCTTCCTGCCGCCGGTGTCGATCATCCTGATGACCGCGCCGATCATCCTGCCGCCGCTCAAGGCCGCCGGTTTCGACCTGATCTGGTTCGGCATCGTGATGACCGTGGTCATGGAAATGGGCCTCATCCACCCGCCGGTCGGCCTCAACATCTTCGTGATCAAGAACGTCGCACCGGACATCCCGCTCAAGGACATCGTCTGGGGCGTGCTGCCCTTCGTCGGCCTGA
>CAZDRS010000179.1:0-5266 GCA_964507585.1 uncultured Dechloromonas sp. | reverse complement strand
TTTTTGGCCTGGCACTGGTACTCGTCATGCGCTTCAAGCCGGCCGGCCTGTGGCCCTCGCCGGAACGCAAGCGGGAGCTGTCGGAGGCCGCCAAATGAGCGCGAATTTGCCAACCCCGCTGCTCGAAGCGAAAGCCGTCGCCAAGCACTTCGGCGGCGTCAAGGCTCTACGCGATGTGTCGCTGAGCATCCGCCGGGGTGAAATCTACGGCCTGATCGGCCCCAATGGTGCCGGCAAGACGACCTTCTTCAACTGCATGACCGGGCTCTACGTGCCGGATGGCGGCGGTTTCGATTTCGCCGGCGCGCCGCTCGTCGCCGATGCGCCGCACCAGGCGGCCGAGCGCGGCATCGCCCGCACTTTCCAGAATATCCGCCTGTTCGGCAACATGACGGCGCTGGAGAACGTCATGGTCGGCCGCCACGTGCGAACCCGGGCCGGCGTGCTTGGCGCCATGTTCCAGAATGCGGCGACCAAGGCCGAGGAGGCGGCCATCCGGCAGCGGGCGACGGATTTGCTGCACTACGTGCGCATCGAGGAGCGGGCCGACGATCTGGCCAAGAACCTCTCCTATGGCGACCAGCGCCGCCTGGAAATTGCCCGCGCCTTGGCCACCGATCCGCAACTGCTCTGCCTCGACGAACCGGCCGCCGGCATGAACGCCACCGAAACCGAAGCCTTGCGCGAGTTGATCGAAGGTATCCGTCGCGACGGGACGACCATCCTGCTCATCGAGCACGACGTCAAGCTGGTCATGGGCCTGTGCGACCGCGTCGCGGTGCTCGACTACGGCGCCCTGGTCATCGAGGATGTACCGGCCGTGGTGCAGAAAGATCAACGTGTCATCGAGGCTTACCTAGGTGCTTGAAGTAACCGGACTCCACGTCGCCTATGGCGGCATCCAGGCGGTGCGCAGCATCACCTTCCACGTCAACGAAGGCGAAACCGTCGCGCTGATCGGTGCCAACGGTGCCGGCAAGACCACCACGCTGAAAGCCATCGCCCGCGTACTCGACGCCGTCGGCGGCGATGTGCATTTCTGTGGCGAGAAGATCAGCAAGATCGCGCCGCACCACGTCATTCGCAAGGGCATCGCCCTGGTGCCGGAGGGGCGCGGCGTCTTTCCGCGCCTCAGCGTGTACGAAAACCTGCGCATGGGCGCTTTTGTCCGCAATGACGCAGCTGACATCGAGCAGGACTTGCAAAAGGTCTTCGCCTATTTCCCGCGTCTGCGCGAGCGTGAAAGCCAGTTGGCCGGTACGTTGTCGGGGGGCGAGCAGCAGATGCTGGCCATCGGCCGTGCGCTGATGAGCCGGCCGAAGCTGCTGCTGCTCGACGAGCCGTCGATGGGCCTGGCGCCGATCATGGTGCAGAAGATTTTCGAAGTGATCCGCGCCGTGGCGGCCGACGGCATGACCATCCTGCTCATCGAACAAAATGCCAAGCTGGCACTCGAATCGAGCCAGCGCGGCTACGTCATGGAAAGCGGCGAGATCACGCTGCATGGTGAATCGGCCCAACTGCTCGACGACCCCAAGGTGCGTGCGGCTTATCTCGGTGAGTAGAGGCGGGCCACTTTTTCAACTGAAATCAAACTATTTGGCGGCGCCATGGGCAACAATGCAGCCCCGTCGACCTTGACTCCGTGAAACGCCATGAAGATAGTCCAAGCCGCCTGCGCCATCTCCCTCGCCCTGCTTGCCTCGGCTGTTCAGGCCGAAGAAATGAACATCAGCGACCTGCCGGAGACCAGGGCAGCCGACACCACGCCCAAGCTGGCGTTTGGCCAAGTCATCCGCTACGGCAACCGCACGGTGTTTTCGCCGTGCCGCGACCCCAGCTTCACCAATTTCGAGGATGCTTCGAGCGATGGTCGCATCGGCAAGGCGCTCGACAAGCTGGGGCTGTCGGCCGGCAAGAAGCTCTATGTCGAAGTGCTCGGCCTGCGTGAAGGCGATGTGCTGAAAGCGACCGAAATCAATTTTGCCCAGACCGAGGGGCGCTGCCAGATGCCGGGAGGTGCGGCTGAGATCTGGCGTGCTTCCGGCAACGAACCGGCCTGGGCGCTGGCCTTCGGTGCCGAATTCGTACAGGTCAAGCGTAGCGGACAGCCTGAGGTTGTCGTGCCGGCGGCACCGCTGACGCTCGAACCGGGGCTCGCCACCTTCGCGGCGAGCAAGGATAAGCAGAGTCTATCGCTGCGTTTCGAGCGCAAGCTCTGTTACGACACGATGGCCAATGCCGTCTTCGGCTGGACGGCCCGTGTGACGGCCAACGGCGAAACACTGAACGGCTGCGCCTGGCAGCGCTGACTTATTCAAAAATCTCATTCCCGCGCAGGCGGGAATCCAGGGGAATCAAAGAACTGGATCCCCGCCTGCGCGGGGATGGCGATTTAATCAGCACTTCCAAGCTGATTTGGGCTGCCGGCTCTGAGCACGGCAGCCCGTTCTGCATTTAGTTGCTGGCGAAGCTGAAGGCGTCGGCGAAAAACTCTTCTTCCGGCAGCCCCTGGGCCATGAAATCCCGCTTGGCTGCATCGATCATGGCCGGCGAACCGCAGGCATAGACCTGGTAGCCCGACAGATCCGGGCAATCGGCGAGAACTGCCTGGTGCACAAGGCCGGTACGGCCGGCCCAGGCGTCGGAGGCGGCCGGTTCGGAGAGCACCGGTACATAGCGGATGTTGGCATGCTCGGCTGCCCATTTTTCCGGCAGGGCATTCTGGTACAGGTCGACCTTGGCCTTGGCGCCCCAGTAGATGAACATCGGGCGTTGGCAATTTTCGGCGATGGCATGTTCGACGATGGCCTTGATCGGTGCGAAGCCGGTGCCGCCGGCGAGCAGGATCATCGGCTTGGGCGAATCCTCGCGCAGGTAGAAGGTGCCGTGCGGGCCGTTGAAGCGCAGGATGTCGCGCACCTTCATGGTCGAGAACACCTGCTCGGTGAACAGGCCGCCCGGTACGTGGCGGATATGCAATTGCAGCAGCGCGTCGTCGTGCGGTGCATTGGCCAGCGAGAAGCTGCGCTTCTTGCCATCCTTGAGCAGGATGTCGACGTATTGGCCGGCGAGAAACTGCAGGCGTTCGCTGGCCGGCAGGCGCAGGTGCAGTTCGATGACGTCGGGCGCCAGGCGCTCCAGCTTTTCGATGCGGGCCGGCAGGGTCTTGACCGGAATTTGCGCGCCCGAGGTGATCTGCTTGCATTCGATGACCAGGTCGGATTGCGCCTTGGCACAGCAATAGAGTGCCATCCCGGCTGCCTTTTCGTCCTCCTTCAGGGCGTGCGCCTGGGCCTTGCCGTGATCGACGTTGCCGGCTTGCACATGGCCCTTGCAGGCGCCGCAGGCGCCGTCCTTGCAGCCGTAGGGCATGGTCAGGCCCTGGCGCAGCGCGGCGTCGAGTATGGTTTCGTCGGCCTCGGCCGTGAATTGGCGGCCGCTCGGCTGGACGGTAACTTGGTAGCTCATCGGTTCCCCTTCTTGCTCGGCTACAATGCCGGCGTGCAAAAAATCCTGATCGTCGGCAGCGGGGACGTCGCCCGCCGCATCCTCTCCCAACTTGCCCCGCGCGCCCGCGTCTATGCCTTGCTGCGCGATGCCGGCAAGGCTGCCGAGTGGCGCGAAGCCGGCGCAACACCGGTCGTGGCCGATCTCGACGATCGGCGCAGCCTGCAACGCCTGGTCGGCCTGGCCGACGTGATCCTGCATCTGGCGCCACCGCCGGGCGACGGGCAACGCGACCGGCGCACCCGCAACCTGCTGGCTGCGCTGGGCAAGGGCAAAAGTCTACCACGCAGCCTGGTTTACGTAAGCACGACAGGGGTTTACGGCGATTGTGGCGGGGCGGTGATCGACGAGACGCGCCGCCTCCAGCCGGAAAGCGCCCGGGCCGGCCGCCGGGTCGATGCCGAGCGCCTCCTGCGCGATTGGGGCGGGCGCAACGGGGTAGCTGTTGCCATCTTGCGTGCCCCCGGTATCTACGCTGCCGACCGCTTGCCGGTCGAGCGCTTGCAGCGCGGCACGCCGGCCCTGCTTGAGGCCGATGACGTGTTCACCAACCACATTCATGCCGACGATCTCGCTGCGGCCTGCATCGCCGCCATCCGGCGCGGGCAGGCCAATCGCGCCTACAATGTGGTCGACGATTCCGACCTGAAGATGGCCGCCTACTTCGATCTGGTTGCCGACGCCTTCGGGTTGCCGAAAGCGCCGCGCCTGAGCCGCAGCGAGGCCGGGAAGATTCTCTCGCCGGTGCAGATGTCCTTCATGCGCGAATCGCGGCGCATCGGCAATCGTCGCCTGAAAAACGAATTAAAACTACAGCTCGCCTATCCGACCGTGGTCGAGGGCATCGCGAGCGCAAGGAGAAACGCATGCTCGTCGTAAAGACGCTCCATATCTGGATGGTCATATCCTGGTTCGCCGGCCTGTTCTACCTGCCGCGTATTTTCGTCAATCTGGCCATGGTGCCGGCCGATAGCCATGCCGAGCGCGACCGCCTGCTGCTGATGGCCGGCAAACTGTACAAATTTATGACTCCGCTCGGCATCCTGGCCGTCCTGCTCGGCCTGTGGCTGTGGTTCGGCTACGGTTTTTCCGGCGGCTGGCTGCATGCCAAGGTGGCGCTGGTCGCCATCCTGGTTGGCTACCACTGGCATTGCGGCCGCGTCCTCAAGCAGTTCCGGAGCGGCGGCAACGCGCACAGCCACGTCTGGTTCCGTTTCTACAACGAGTTGCCGGTCATCATCCTGCTCGTTGTCCTTTTCCTCGTCGTCCTGAAGCCTTTCTGACATGAACAAATATTTCGCTATTTGCCCGCGCGGGCTGGAAGAACTGCTGGCCGACGAACTGCGCAGCATCGGCGGCGAGGACATCAAGGCCGTGCATGGCGGCGTCTTCTTTGCCGGCGACTGGAGCACCTGCTACCGCGCCAACCTGGAGTCGCGCATCGCGACCCGCATCCTGTGGCATATCGTCAAGGGGCCGTACGCCAAGGAAGAAGACATCTACCGCCTGGCCGTGCGCCAGTTGTGGCCGAACCATTTCACGGTCAGCAACACGATGCGCGTGGTGACTACGGCGATCAAGTGCCCGCTCAAGTCGCTCGATTTCGTCACGCTGCGTGTCAAGGATGCGGTCTGCGACCGTTTCCGCGAAGATCTCGGTGAGCGGCCGAATATCGAGACGCGCAACCCGGATGTCAGCGTCCATGTCTTCCTGACCGAGAACGAATGCACGCTGTACCTCGACACCTCCGGCCAGC
>CAZDRS010000178.1:0-5280 GCA_964507585.1 uncultured Dechloromonas sp. | reverse complement strand
GGGCCAGCAACCGGTACGGGCTGAACCGGGAACAGGCGGCGGAAGTGCTGCGCCGTCCGCTTGGCGAACTGGAAATCGTCTCCTGCCACCTCGGCATCGGCGCCTCGCTGTGCGCCATCGACCACGGCCGCTCGATCGATACGACCATGGGCATGACGCCAAGTGACGGCCTGATCATGCCCAGCCGCTCCGGCAGCATCGACCCGGCCGTGATGATCCACCTGATGGAACAGCACAAGATGTCGCCCGAGCAGCTATCCACGCTGATCAACAGCGAAAGCGGCCTGAAGGGCATTTCCGGCATTTCCAGCGACATCCACGACATCGAAGCGGCGGCGGCGGAAGGCCACCACCGCGCCCTGCTCGCCCATAAGGCCTATTGCTACCAGGTACGCAAGAACATCGGCGCCTACGTCGCGGCGATGGGCGGCATCGACGTGCTGGCTTTCACCGGCGACATCGGCGAAATGAGCGCCACGGTGCGCAGCTTGGCCTGCCAGGGCCTGGAATTCATGGGCATCAAGCTCGATGAGGAAAAGAACCGCAATCTCGGCCGCATCGACGGCTACGCGGTCATTTCGGCCGCCGATTCGCCGGTCACCATCCTGGTTGTCGAAAACGACGACGAGCGCCTGGTCGCCTGGGAAACGCTGCGCGCCATCGAACGCAATGCGCTGATCGTCGCGGCCAAGCCGGAAGACCTGCCGATTCCGGTCGAGATTTCCGCCCACCACGTGCATTTGTCGCAGGCCGATGTCGAGGCGCTGTTCGGCCCCGGCCACCAGCTGACGCCGAAGAGCGAGCTGTCGCAGCCCGGCCAGTTCGCCTGCGAGGAGCAGGTGCACCTGGTCGGCCCCAAGGGCCGCATCGCCAAGGTGCGCGTGCTTGGCCCGACGCGCAAGGAAACCCAGGTCGAGATCGCGATGACCGAGCAGTTCAAGCTCGGCATCCAGCCGCCGATCCGCCAATCCGGCGACCTCGCCGGCACGCCGGGCATCACGCTCGAAGGGCCGTATGGATCGACGACCATCGAACGTGGCGTGGTCTGCGCCCAGCGCCATATCCACATGACGCCGGAAGATGCGATGCGCTTCCATGTCCGGGACAACTACGTCGTCCGCGTGCGCATCGAAGGCGAGCGCCAGTTGATCTTCGGCGACGTGGTCTGCCGCGTCAGCCCGAGCTTCCGCCTGGCCATGCACATCGACACCGACGAAGGCAACGCCGGCAACATCCAGACCGGCATGCTCGGCTATATCGAGGAAATCCAGAGCCGGCACTGAGCGGCAACCGGGTGCCACCTTCCCCGCCGGTGCATTCCGGCGGGAAAAATATCAACTTGGCCGGCGATCCAGCCAGGTGAGCAGGATGGCGTAGAACGTGCCGGGCGAAACCGGCTTGGCAATGAAGTCGTTCATGCCCGCTTCCAGGCAACGGGCCTTGTCCTCGGCGAAGGCATTGGCTGTCATGGCCAGGATGGGCAGTGCATCTCCACCGGGCAGCGCACGAATACGCCGGGTGGCTTCCAGGCCATCCATGCGCGGCATCTGCATGTCCATCAAAATCAGGTCGAATTCCTGTTCCCTGAAAATGGCCAACGCTTCCTCGCCGTCTTCGGCCACGGCAGTCAGCATGCCAATGCTTTCCAGCATGCTCAGCGCAATCTCCCGATTGATCGGCTCATCCTCGACGAGCAGGATGCGGCAACCGGCGTGATCGCGCTGCAAGGTCTCCTCGGCAAAGCGATCCTCAAGACCGGCGCTATCGTCGGCCACATCGACAGGTTTGCGCTTGAAGCGGGCAGTCAGCCAGAAGGTGCTGCCCAGCCCCGGCTCACTGCTGGCGCCGGCATCGCCACCCATCAACCCGGCCAGCTTGCGGGTGATCGCCAGGCCCAGGCCGGTGCCGCCATGCTGGCGGGTGATCGAATTGTCGGCCTGCTCGAAGGCAGAAAATAGCCGGGATAGTTGCTCCGGATCGACCCCCATGCCGGTATCCTGCACCTCGAAGCGCAGCAGCAGGTCATCGGCCCCCTCCTCCAGGCAACGCACCCGCAGGGTAATGCGGCCTGCTTCGGTGAACTTGATAGCGTTGCCGACGTAGTTGAGCAGTGCCTGCTGCAGGCGTGTCGGATCGCCGAGCAAGGTCGGCAGCGACCTCGGCAAATCCATCGCTAGCTGCAGGCCTTTGGCCTGCGCCCGTTCGCCAAGCATGGACTGCACGTTGGAGAACACGCTGCCGATGCGCAGCGGCACCTCTTCGAGCACCAGCTTGCCGGCCTCGATTTTCGACAGGTCGAGAATGGCATTGATGATTTCGAGCAGATGCGCACCCGCCAGCTCCAGGCGGCCGAGACGCCGCTCCTGCTCATCGCTCAGGCCGCCACGCCGAATCAGGTGGGCCATGCCGGTAATGGCATTGAGCGGGGTACGGATTTCGTGCGACATATTGGCCAGGAAAGCGCTCTTGGCAATATTGGCCGCCTCCGCCACCGACTTGGCCTGGGCCAGCTCGGCCGTTCGCCGGGCAACCTGCCTTTCGAGGTCGAGCCGGTTCAAGTGCAATTCGGCCTCGTAACGCTTGCGCTCGGTAATGTCGATATCCGTGCAGACCAGGATCGGCTCTGCATCGCCACCGCCGGGAATGACAAACTCGGTGGCCTCGATCCACAACGGCCGGCCTTCCTTGTCGTGCGCCGCGTATTCGAGCGGCCCAAGCGCCTTGCCACCGGCCAAGACCTGCTCGATGTGGCGCCGGAAGGAAGCCATCGCTTCCGGGCCGAGGATCAGTTCGTCCAAGGTTCGGCCCACGGCTTCACTGGCCGACCAGCCATACAGCGTGGTTGAGGCCTGGTTCCAGTACACCACCCGAGCATGTCGGTCGAACCACTGTACGGCAACATTCGGCGTGTTCTCCAGGGTTGCCGACAACTGCTGGCGCGAGGCTTCGGCCTGTGCGTTGGCCTGCGTGGCGATGCCCATGGCACGGGCCAGGGCCAGGAAAGCTCCCAGGATCAAGCTGGAAATCAGCACAAAGCCAAGACGCAGCCACCAGACATTCCCGGGAGTACTCGCCCAGCCGCCCTTCGGCACCGCGGCAATCTGCCACGATCCGGACGGCAGGTAGATTTCAGCCAGCACCGGGTCGGCAGCGAACACCTCCGGCCTGCCGAGGAAAACGACACCGCGTGCACCTTCGCTATCCTTGCCACGAATGGCGACATCGATGCCCAGCGCCGGATCGCCCAGGCCGCTGATGGCAAACAATTTCTCGGAATCGATGACGGCGCTGACAATGCCCCAGAAATACTCCTGCCCATGCTTGTCGTTCAGATAAACCGGCAGACGAGCCACCAGTCCGTTACCGCCCTGAACCAGCTTGAGTGGCCCGGCCAACACGATTTGCCGGGTCTGCCTGGCTCGCTCGACCGACGGGAACTGCTCGGGAAGATCACGATAATCGAGACCGATGGCCTTTTCGTTACCCGCCATGGGATACGCCATGCGGATGACCATGGCGGGCGCGATTGCCAGGTTGCGTAATTGCGAACGCCCGGCGTCAAACAACGGCTTGGCCGCAATATCGAGACGAGCCTGGTCGAGATCGGGATTCAGCGCAATCAGGCTGCTCAGGCCGCGCACCAGCTGGATGTCGCTGTTCAGGTTGCCCTCCAGCAAATCGCGCAGGCGAGCCAGTTCGTTATGCACACCCGCCCGTACCGCCGTTTCATGCTGCGTCTGGTTGATGTCTTCGGCGACATGGGCAGCCAGTGCCAAGCCAACTGCCAGCAATGCAGTCACGAAATAAAGAATACGGCGGTTCAACTCGACTCCTGGAAACTCAGCGTACCGAACAATTTCGCCGATTGTAGGCAGCAAGTTCGCGTTTTACCAAAAGCCAGAGCCGCGGCCCTCCGCTCAGTCGGGGTTATCGGCCCAGCGACAACCCCGGAAAACCGCACATCAAGCCGATTCAGCGAGCAACGATCACCCCGCAGGCAACGCGCTTGCCGGAATTGCCGGCCGGCTGCAATTTGTAGTCGTCGGGATCGGCATGGATCACCACGCTACGCCCCAGTACGCTATTCGGGCCGCTCAGGGCCAGGCCGCTGACCACGCCCGAAAATTTCGCCTCGCCAGCGGCATTGGCGACCAGATTGGGCATGTCGCCGCCGTGCCGCTCACTGCTCGCATGATGCCCATGCGCCTTGCCGGCCGGGTTGAAGTGGCCCTTGGCCGAACTCGCATCCGGTGCGCTGCAATCGCCAGCTTCATGCACATGGAAGCCATGCTCGCCCGGCGACAGGCCGGCAACCTGCGCCTCGACGCGCAAACCGCCGCTGGTTTCGACCAGATTCACCCGACCGCTGACCGAACTGCCCGAGCGCGCCTGCAGTTCCGCGCTAGCCGACGGCCCCGTAACCGACGTGGCACACGCACTCAATCCGACAAGCGAAATAGCCCCCAGCAAAATCCCGAACCGTGTTTGCATCTTTTTTTCTCCTCGTCATGGTGATGTGGACGGCAAGCCTCCCGTTCCATTCGCAAAGACCCGGCAAACGAACTATCGTTCCACCACGCACCAACATATAGCTATTTACAATAACAAGATGCACACTTGTTCTTAAATGAATATTAAGGCCTTGCTACAATGCGCAGCATTCGACAATCCCTGCGGATTACCCAGCAATGACTCAACGTTCCACCCTCTCCCATCTGGACTGGCTCGAAGCCGAAGCCATCCACATCATGCGCGAAGTCGCCGGCCAGTGTTCCAACCCGGTACTGCTCTTCTCCGGCGGCAAGGACTCGATCTGCATGCTGCGCATCGCCGAAAAGGCCTTCCGCCCCGGCAAGTTCCCCTTCCCGCTGATGCACATCGACACCGGCCATAACTACCAGGAAGTCGTCGCCTTCCGCGACAAGCGCGCCGCCGAGTTGGGCGAGCGCCTGATCGTGCGCTCGGTGGAAGATTCGATGAAGCGCGGCACGGTCGTGTTGAAGCACGAAGGCGAATCGCGCAACAAGCACCAGTCGGTGACGCTGCTTGAAGCCATCGAGGAATTCGGCTTCGACGCCTGCATCGGCGGCGCCCGCCGCGACGAGGAAAAGGCCCGCGCCAAGGAACGCATCATGAGCTTCCGCGACGAGTTCGGCCAATGGGACCCGAAGAACCAGCGTCCGGAACTGTGGAACCTCTACAACGCCCGCAGCCACAAGGGCGAGAACATCCGCGCCTTCCCGATCTCGAACTGGACGGAAATGGACGTCTGGCAATACA
>CAZDRS010000177.1:0-5327 GCA_964507585.1 uncultured Dechloromonas sp. | reverse complement strand
CGCCGGCCGGCCGGCTGGACGTCGATTCGACCGGCCTGCTGGTGCTGACCAGCGATGGTCGTGTCGCCAAGAAGCTGATTGGCGAGGATTCGCAGACCGAGAAGGAATATCTGGTGCGCGTCTCCGGCCAGATGATCAAGGGCGGCCTCGACCTGCTGCGCCATGGCCTGGAGTTGGATGGCAAGCCGTTGAAGCAGGCCTGGGTCAAGCAGTTGAACGAGGATCAGCTGCACTTCATCCTGAAGGAAGGCAAGAAGCGGCAGATTCGCCGCATGTGCGAACTGGTCGGGCTGCGGGTAATCGGCCTGAAGCGCGTGCGCATCGGGCGCATCCGGCTGGGCGACCTGCCGATGGGGCAGTGGCGCTTTTTGCGCGCTGACGAGGCCTTCTAGCCGTTTGGGTATTGCCATTCCCGCGTAGGCGGGAATCCAGGTTGTTGGGGTATTTCTGGGTTCCCGTTCGCACGGGAACGACAGCATGAAAAACGCCGGCTCGCAGCCGGCGTTTTTGCATTCGTGCAGCCGAAAGATCAGACCGTGCCGGTTGGCTTGGCGGCGCGTACCGGCGGCATCATCAGGCATTCGCCATCGATCACGGTCTTGCCGCCGACGGTGCACACGGTGTCGAGGATGACGCGGTTCTTTTCGACATTGACTTCGCGCACGGTGACGGTGGCGGTGACGGTGTCGCCCGGCTTGACCGGGGCCTTGAACTTCAGCGTCTGCGACAGGTAGATGGTGCCGGGGCCGGGCAGCTTGTTGGCCAGGGTGGCCGAAATGAAGCCGGCGGAGAGCATGCCGTGGGCGATGCGGGTGCCGAACATGGTGCCCTTGCAGTATTCCTCGTCGAGGTGGGCCGGGTTGACGTCGGTCGAGATGCCGGCGAACAGGATGATGTCGGCTTCGGTGACAGTCTTGGAGGTGCTGGCGGACATGCCGGGATGCAGCTGATCGATGTGATAGGTCATGCTGGACTCCTTGCGGTTATCGGTTGGGAAAGTCGAACTCTACCATACTGATGCGTATGGATGTGGGCGCTCTTATTCGGCGCGCAGGGCTTCCACCGGGTCGAGCCGGGCGGCGCGGCGGGCGGGCAGGACGCCGGCGGCGAGGCCGATGCTGACGGCCAGGGCTTCGGCCAGCAACACGAAGGTGAGCGGCGTATGCACCGGCAGGGCCGGCAGCAGCAGGTGGATCAGCTGCGCCAGGCCGAAACCGACGGCCAGTCCCATCAGGCCGCCGATGGCGGAGAGGGCGATGGCTTCGCCGAGAAAGAGCAGCAGGATGGTGCGCCGCGGGGCGCCAAGGGCGACGAGCAGGCCGATCTCGCCGGTGCGCTCGCTGACGGCGATGGTCATGATGGTGACGATGCCGACGCCGCCGACCAGCAGCGAGATGCCGCCGAGCGCGCCGACGGCCATGGTCAGCACGTTGAGGATGTTGGAGAGCGTGGCCATCATTTCTTCCTGGGTGACCAAGGTGAAATCCTCGCGGCCGTGGCGTTCGATCAGGTGCTGGCGGATGCGTTCGGCGACGACCTTGGCCGGTGCGCCTTCCTCGACGGCGAGGTTGATCTCGTCCACGCCCTCGCGGTTGAACAACTCCTGGCCGCGCGCCGCCGGGATGAAGACGGTGTCGTCGAGGTCGATGCCGAGGAACTGGCCTTTCGGTTCCATGACCCCGATGATGCGGAAATGCAGGCCGCCGATGCGCAGGCGCTGGCCGAGCGGGCTGTCGGCGCCGAACAGTTCGTCCTTGACCTTGGCGCCGAGGATGACGAAGGCACGGGCGCTGCCGGCATCGTCGGGGGGCAGGAACTGGCCGCTGCGCACGGTCGACTTGAAGACCTTTTGCGACTGGCTGTTGACGCCATAGACCAGTGTTCGCCGGGTGCGGCCGTTGCCTTCGACCTCCGCGTTACCGCGGATATTGGGCGTTACGGCGATGATGTGCGGCAGGCGTTCGAGCGATCTGGCGTCTTCCAGCGTCAGCGGCCGAGCGCTGGAGGGCAGGCCGGACGGTGCGCCGCCGGTTTTGGTTTTGCCCGGCACGGCGCTGATGTTGTTGGTGCCGAACTGGCTGAACTCGCCGAGCACGAAGCGGTGGATGCCCTCGCCGATCGAGGTGAGCAGGATCACCGCCGCAATACCGACGGCAATGCCAAGCAGGGTCAGGAAGCTGCGCAGGCGCTGGGCGGTGACGGCGCGCAGGGCGAGGTTGAGGGAGTCGGCGAAAAGCATGGCTGAATGCCGTCATTCCCGCGCAGGCGGGGATCCTGGCGATGCTGCGGGGTGGTTGCTGGATTCCCGCCTGAGCGGGAATGACGGTGGTGTCGGCATTCGGTTTCCTTAATGTTTCATCAGCGCCTGGACGGGATCCATCTGCGCGGCCCGCCGGGCCGGCATGACGCCGAAGAGCAGGCCGGTGCCGATGGCGGTGGACAGCCCGGCAATGACCGCCCAGTCCGGCGGGTAAGCAGGGAAAACCGGGAATATCTGGCGCAGCACGAAGGCGCCGAGTTGGCCGAGGCCGTAGCCGACAATGGCGCCGACGGCGGAGAGCATCGCCGCTTCGGCCAGGAAGGCGAGGCGGATGCTGCGGCCGGTGGCGCCGAGGGCCTTGAGCAGCCCGATTTCGCCGGTACGCTGGGTGACGGCGACCAGCATCACGTTCATTACCAGGATGCCCGCCACCGCCAGGCTGATCGCGGCGATGCCGGCGACGGCCAGGGTCAGCGCGCCGAGCAGCTTGTCGAAGGTGGCGAGCACGGCGTCCTGGGTGATGACGGTGACGTCCTCCTCGCCGCGGTGGCGCTGCTTGAGCGTTTCCAGCGCCGCATCCTTGGCGGCCGGGATGGCGTCGCGGCTGTTGGCTTCGAGCATGATGCGGAACAGCGTGTTGGAGTTGAACATCGCCTGGGCCAGCGCCACGGGCACGATAACCAGCTCGTCGGTATTCATGCCGAGGCCCTGGCCGGTCGGTTTGAGCACGCCGATGACGCGCAGCCGGCGGTCGCCGACGCGGATCAACTGGCCGAGGGCCGGCGTGGCACCGAACAGTTCCTCGCGCAGCTTGGCGCCGATGATGGCGACCGGCGAACCGCGGTTCCAGTCCTCGTCGGGCAGCGCCTTGCCTTGTGCCAGCTCGAAATTGCGGATGGCGACGAAGTCGGCCGTCGAGCCGGCGACCATGACCTCGCGCAGGCGGCCGCCGAAGGCCATTTCGGACGTGCCGACGGCGAGCGGTGCGACGCGGCGCACGGTGGGCAGGCGGCGCAGGCTGGCGGCGTCGTCGATGGTCAGGTCGCGCGGCGTGCTGGTGATGGCGTTGGCCGGGTTGAAACCGCCGGTGCCGGAACGGCCGGGCAGCACGATGACCAGGTTGGTGCCGAGCGATGAGAACTGGCCGACGACATAGCGCCGGGCGCCATCGCCGAGCGCGGTGAGCAGTACCACCGCGGCGACACCGATCGACATGGCGAGTACCGACAGCGCCGTGCGTACCGGGTAGCCGGTAGCGGCATCGCGGGCGAAGCGCAGGGTGTCGGTCAGGCGCATGGGGGTTTTGAGGTCATTCCCGCGCAGGCGGGAATCCAGCGGCGTTGGAAAACACTGGATTCCCGCCTGCGCGGGAATGACAGGTTGGTGTTTGCGAATCCGTCTTCAACCGACCATCCTCCATCACCAGTTGCCGCCGGGCGCGGGCGCCCATGCCTTGGTCGTGGGTGACGACGATCAGCGTAACGCCGCGGCCGTTCAACTCTTCAAGCAGGTGGATGACCTCGTCGCCCGTGTGGCGGTCGAGGTTGCCGGTCGGTTCGTCGGCGAGCAGCAGCGGTGGCTGCATGATGGTGGCGCGGGCGATGGCGACACGCTGGCGCTGGCCGCCGGAGAGCTGGTCGGGCTTGTGGTCGGCCCGGTGGTCGAGGCCGAAATCCTTGAGTGCCTGGGCGATGCGGCGGTTGCGCTCGGCCGGGGCGATGCCGGCCAGCGTCATCGGCAGCCCGATGTTTTCGGCCGCGGTGAGGCGCGGCACCAGGTGGAAGCTCTGGAAGACGAAGCCGATCTTGGCGCTGCGCACCTTGGCCTGCTCGTCGGGGGAGAGCGTCGTCACGTCGCGGCCGTCGAGCCGGTAGGTGCCGGATTGTGGCCGGTCGAGCAGGCCGAGCAGGTTGAGGAGCGTCGATTTGCCGGAGCCGGACGGGCCCATCACGGCGACGTACTCACCGGCGGCGATCTGCAGGTTGAGCCCGGCCAGTGCGTTGACCGTGGTGTCGCCGAGCTGGAAACGGCGCTCGATGCCGGCCAGTTCGATCAGGGGCATGAGGATGACTGTCGCTCCCCCGCAGGAGGGAGCCATGATCCGTTGGGCAACTGGATTCCCGCCTGCGCGGGAATGACGGCGACGAGGCTCACTTCTTCTCCTCGCTCACGACCTTGGCGCCGGCCTTGACACCGGCGCGCTCCAGCGAGGTGACGATGCGCTCGCCGGCCTTGAGGCCTTCGCTGACCTCGGTGTATTCCCAGTTGGCCAGGCCGGTCTTGATCGCCCGTTCTTCCAGCTGGCCGCTGCCGGCGTTGAAGACCAGCACCTTGCTGCCTTCCTGGATGGCGGCGGTCGGCACGCGCAGCACCTTGTCGCGGCCGGCCAGGATGATCTCGACGTCGGCACTGTAGCCGACCAGCAGCTTGCCGGCTTCGGCGGGTTTTTCGAAATCGACTTCGATATCGACGGTGCGCGCTTGCTTTTCGACCGCCGAGACGTAGGGCGCGACACGCCGTACCTTGCCGGGCAGGGTCTTGCCGGGCAGGGCGTCGAGGGTGATGCGCACCGGCTGGCCGACGGCGATCTTGGGCGCGTCGACCTCGTCCATCGGCGCCGTGACGTAGAGGCAGGTGTCGTCGATCAGGTCGATGGCCGGCGGTGTCGGTACGCCGGGCGGGGAGGGGGTCGAGTATTCGCCCAGTTCGCCGACGATCTTGGCGACGATGCCGTCGAAGGGCGCGTAGAGCGCGACGCGGCCCTGCTCGACGCGGGTGGCCTTGAACTTGGCTTCGGCTTGCGTCACGTCGGCCTTGGCAGTGTTGCAGGCGGCGCGGCGGACTTCGGCCTCGGTGCGGGCCGCTTCTTCCTTGCTGATCGAGACGAAGCCCTTGGCACGCAGGTCGGCCTGGCGCCTGGCCTCGTTTTCGGCGTTGGTCGCGGCGATGCAGGCTTCCTCGCCCCGCTTGGCCGCCAGGGTGACCTGGGTCTGGGCGAGGGTGGCCTGGGCCTGCTGGTCATCGTTCCACAGCTTGAGCAGCAGTTGCCCCTTCTTCACCCGGTCGC